>JALWKR010000343.1 GCA_027081375.1 Persephonella sp. | reverse complement strand
ATTAAAGATGCTATGTAATCAAGAGCAACATTCGGCCCCGATTCTACTATTTGTCTTTCTATTTCTAGTAATAAATCAGTATTTGTTGAATATATTTTTGATCGAATATCATCTATAGTTGTATCTGATGTAAATGTGATTGAAGAATCGGAAAAGTAATCTTCAATCATATCTATTACAGAATCTCTTTCTTCTCTAGTATCTATTGATTTTTGTAGATTATATACGTTATCAAACTGTTCTAGATCTATACTATTTACATATTTAGACGGTATTATTGGTTTGTGAAATAATACAGTAGCGTTAGCATATCTTCCTATAGAATAGTATAATAGGTATACGCCTGTTTCTATAGTTATATTGTATTTATTGAATAGGGGAGATATATATTGAAATGTTTTTGTTCTGTATTTTTAAGATTTTATAAGTAATATTTCCTTTTATCTTTTCATTAAGATTTCCTTTAAAAGAAAAGTCACCTTTTAAATCTTCTATAGTAAAAGTATTCTTAAACTCTGGGAGAAATAATTTTCCATTTAGTTCAATATTTTCTTCTATATCTAGAAATCCTTTTGCAGTTAATCTTCCATTTTTATACAGCACTTCTGCATTTTCTAAAGTAAGGAAAGTGTCAGTATATTTTCCATATATTTTTTCAACTTTTATCTGATTTTCTCCAATATTTATAAAAAAAGGTTTAAAAGTTTTTATTGAATGGTTTGTTGTATCAAGGGATAAATGTTTTATTGAAACAGGTTTTTTTTGTTTTATCTCAAGATTAAAGTTTTTAATCTGAATATCTGAAAGTTTTAAAACATAAAATAATGGTTTTAGATTTATTTCTGATTTTTTTCTTTTTTTCTTTTCTTTTTTTGGTATTATTAAACCGTCAACGCTTTCAGCATATATATATACTGGCTTTTCTTTTCTTAAGGATATATTTAAATAAAAGTCCCTTATATTAAAAAAGAAATTTTTTCTATTAGAAACTTCAATAAAATCACATTTCAGCTTTCCAAAACTTTCAAGATGACAGTTATCTTGAATATAAATTCCTAAGCTTTTGAGAATTATTTTGTGGTATACAAAGGCAGAAGATATAAATGTTACTATTGTTGCTAAAAATAAAATGGCAATTAAAAAAGGTAGTATGGATTTTTTTAAAAAGTTCTTCATTTTATTAAATACTTACTAACCTTCAAGATTGGTAGTAAAATTATATCAGTTTAAAAACTGGAGGGTTTAATTATGGCAAATCGTCAGGTTTATGAGCTTATTGAGAAAGCAAAGAAGGATTTTGAAGGGGAAAACTATGAAATGGCAATTGTTTTTCTAGATGATGCTTTAACTTTAGACCCTGATGTTCCTGAGATTTACTTCTGGAGAGGAAAACTTGCTACTGTTGACCTTAATGATGAAACTGTTGAAACAGCAATAGCAGAGTTTACACAGGCTATAAACCTTAGACCTGACTACTGGGAAGCTTACTTTGAAAGAGGAAAAGTTCATCTATACTTTGGAAGGTTAGATGAGGCAGAAGAAGACTTTAAAAAAACATTAGAGATAAATCCTGACTACGAAGAGGCTTACTCTTATTTAGCTCAGATTGAGCTTATGAGAGGAAATGATGAAAAAGCCCTTCAATATCTAGATAAAGTTTCAAAAGAGAAGGATTATAAGTATTACTACAACCTTGGAAAAATCCTTTATAATGCTGGTAGTTATGAGGCTTCTATTGAGGCAATGTCTAAAGCTCTAGAAGAAAATAAATATCTTGTAGATGGATATTACACAAGAGCAAAAGCTTATGAAGCTTTAGAGAAATACAAAGAAGCTTTAGAAGACTTAAAAGCAGCGGTAACCCTTATGCCTGAAGAAAAAA
>JALWKR010000342.1 GCA_027081375.1 Persephonella sp. | reverse complement strand
TATGCAATAAATAACAGACCTGACTTTCAGGCTTTAAAGGAAAGAGTAGAGAATGCTAAGAGAATGGTTAAGTTTGTTAAAGCTGATATGTATCCTATGGTTGGAGCTTTTGGAGCATATCAGATGGACGATAAAGATAATCCTTTTGGAAGCGATGGCACCGGCTGGACTGTAGGAGTAGCTCTAACATGGAACATTTTTGACGGATTTAAAACGTTAAATAAATATAAAGCAGCTAAAGAAACATACAAATACTACAGCCATCAGAAAAAAGGATTTGAAGAGTTTATAAAATTCTCTGTTTTTCAGGCTTATGCAAATCTTCAAACAGCAAAAGAAAAACTCAAAACAGCAGAGCAAAATGTAGAGTGGGCAAAGGAGATTTTAAAAGTTACAGAAACAAGATACAAAAACCAGATGGCCACAATGATAGATCTTTTAGACACCCAAACTATGTATGACAAAGTTAAATTTGAAAAAGCAAAAGCTACTTATGATGCAAATGTAGCTCTTTTAGATCTCTTATTCCAGGCAGGAGCATTAAAAAAAGAAAATAACGGAGGAGAAAGATAATGAAAAGTGTTATCAAGTTTACTCTATTTTTCATTATTCCTATGGCACTGGTAATACTCTGGATTGGAGGATTTTTCTCCCATAGAATACCGCCAGGTTATGCAGAAGTTGAAGGAAAAGTGATATCAGGAATTGAGACTATGAAGGTTTCTGCTGAAAAAACTAAAGGACTATACACTGTTGATGGAACAGTAATGGCTAATAATAATGCCAAAGTGGCAACCAAAATAATGGGAAGAATTGTAGAGATAAAGGTAAAAGAAGGAGATAGAGTTAAAAAAGGACAGGTTTTAGCTGTATTAGATACAAGTGACATTCAGCAAAATATAAAGGAAGCTAAAGCAGCTTTAGAAGAGCTTGCTAAAGGAAGAGAAGAAGCATTAGCAGGTTTAAGAGCTGCAAAAGCAGGATATGAATTTGCAAAAAGAACATATGAAAGATTTAAAAATCTATACAAAGAAAATGCAGTATCTAAACAGCAACTTGAAGAAATTGAAACAAAAATGATTGGAGCTAAAGCTCAGTATGAAGCTATTCAGGCTAAGCTAAAACAACTAGACGCTAAAGAAAAGCAAGTGAGAGCAAAGCTTAAATTTGCAGAGATTATGAAAGGGTATGGAATTATAAAGGCTCCTTTTGATGGGATTGTTATTAAAAAGATGAATGATGTTGGAGATATGGCTGCTCCAGGAATGCCAATATTTGTAATTGGTGATAACGACTTTAGATTTTTTGCCCAAATTGATGAAAGTTTCGTAGATAAAGTAAATGTTGGAGACACTTTTGATATTAATATTGAAACTCTTGGAAAAACTGTAAAAGGAACTGTTATAGAAAAAAACAGCAACATAGATCCTATAAGCAGAAGTTTTTCTGTAAAAATGAAACTATCTTATGTGGAAGGATTATCTTCTGGAATGTACGGAAAATTCTATATCCCTACAAAAGCTGAAGAAGAGATTTTCATACCTCAATCTGCAGTTGTTAAATGGGGACAACTAAACGCTGTTTATAAAGTGGACAGTCAGGGAGTTTTACATCTTACATTTGTAAAACTTGGTAAAAAGCTAGGAGATAAAGTTCAAGTTTTATCTGGTGTTGAACCTGGTGACGAAATTGTAGTTTCTGGAACAGAAAAAGCTTGTGACGGTTGCAAAATCAGATAATTCTGGAGGTAAAAAATGGATTTTAAAAATAGAGAACTTGGTTTAGCTGGTAAGATAGCAAAGGCTTTTGTAAATTCCCCTCTTACCCCTTTACTTGTTCTTGCATCGCTACTTTTAGGGCTTTTTGCAGTTTTAACAACTCCAAGAGAT
>JALWKR010000341.1 GCA_027081375.1 Persephonella sp. | reverse complement strand
CGATAATGAGGGACAAAAGGACTGGTCCGAAGGAGTTCAGAGAGCTTCTAAGGGAAATAACACTCCTCATAGCCTATGAAGCGACGAGAAGGGTTCCTGTTCGAAAGAGAGAGGTCGAGACTCCCCTTGCCAAGACCACGGGATATTACTTCGACGACAACAAGATAGTCGTCGTTCCGATACTGAGGGCGGGCCTTGGCATGGCGGACGGGATCCTTCAACTCCTTCCGAACGCCTCCGTCGGTCACATAGGGATATACAGGGATCCCGAGACCCTTCAGGCCGTCGAGTACTACGCGAAACTTCCGAAGCTGGATGAAGAGTGCATAATCTTCATAACGGACCCGATGCTCGCAACGGGTGTGAGCGCGATAAAGGCGGTCGACATAATAAAGGAGAAGGGGGGAAAGGAGATAACCCTGATCTCGTTGATAGCCGCTCCAGAGGGTGTGAAAGCACTTCAGGAAGCGCACCCGGACGTCGAGATATACACCGCCGCGCTCGACGATCACCTGGATGAGCACGGATACATAATCCCAGGGCTAGGAGATGCCGGAGACAGGCTCTACAGAACGAGGTGATCAGTGGTAGATCGAGTACATCCTCTCCGCGTCTTCTCTCGTTCCGATCCTCGGTTTGAAGTGGAAAGGAACGTACTCCAGATCGGGAAGGGGCTTGTTCGAGAACATGTGGTTCCAGGTGTTCACGTAGACCAGTATCGAGCCATCTTTCTTCCCAAATTCGTCGATCGGAACCTCCATGTAAGTGTGGAGGTCTTTCGTTTGGTAAAAGGAGGTAACCGAGGCGTAATCATCCGGGAAGACCACCTTGTCCTCGTAAACGTAGAACGTTTCTATATCTTCCACCCTTCCCCACTTCAGGAATCTGTAGGTGTCGTACAGTGGGTCGATGAGGGGATCCGGGTGATCCTCGTCTTTGAAAACGATGGTCACCTCGACGAACTTCCCGTAATCGAATACGAAAAAATCTATAGGGGCGTTCTCGAGGTCGACCTTCGGAAACATCAGGATTATCCCCACACCGAATATCATCCCCGGAATCATCAGAAAAAACCTCCACACTTCAAGCACCCCCCATCAGGTAGATCCAGAGGCTGAGGGTGAATGCAGAAAGAGCGGTTGAGAGAGCGACGACGGAGCTCATGAGATCCGGTTTCTTCTTGAGGGCGGCCGATATGACGACCACGTTCATCGCCGTCGGCATGGCGGATTCTATCACGAAGACAGTCCCTTCGAGTCCTCTCATACCTACGAGCTTTGATATCAAAAGTGCGATGAGCGGGATCGCGAGAAGCCTGTGAAGAGAGGCGAGGGTCATAACACTCAGGTTCTCCCTGCTGATCCTGACCTTCGATAGGCTGTAGCCGAGAAAGACCATTATCACCGGAATGGCGGCTTTCTTTATATCACCGATCGCAACGCTGAAAGGAGTTGGAAAATCCCTCCAGTTCACACCTAGGTACCCAAAGGTCATCCCGAGGGCTATCGAGTAAACGAACGGGAGCTTGAAGAGATTCTCCACCCCTTTCCTTATGTCTTTCATTAGGAGTGCTATTCCGATCGTGTTCACCAGAGTGACCGATACGAAGGAGTATATAACCCCGTACGCTATCCCCTCATCTCCGAAAGCGGATCCCAAAACCGGATAACCTAGGTATCCGGTGTTACCGAAAAGAGACGTCAGAAAATAAACGTCTGAATTCCCTTTTTTGAAAACGAGTCTGAAGAGAACCACGTTGTAAGCCATTATCGCGAGGAATCCCCAGAAGTACTTTCCTAGGGTCTGAGTCGAAGGCGGGTTGTCGTTCATAAAAGTGAAAGTTATAACGCTTGAGAAGATCCAGAGCGTCACCTTTGAGAATACCTCATCTTTTCCCCTGTAGATCTTCCCGAT
>JALWKR010000340.1 GCA_027081375.1 Persephonella sp. | reverse complement strand
GTTTTGATAGATAGTTTATTTTATCTATTATTTTTGAGTACTCTTTTTCTTTTTCAATATATTCCTCATGTAGATTCTTTAGCTCTTCATATACCTTTCTTTTTTTATCTATTTCATCTAACTTTTCTTTTAGGTGAATATACCTTTCTTCTAATTTTTCTAAATGTTGAAAATCTTTTATAAGCTGTTCTAGTCTATCTAGCTCCTTGAGTTGTTTTTCAAGTTTTTCTAACTCTTTTTCTTTTTCTTCTATCTCTTTTAATAAATCTTCTGCCCTTTTTATCTCTTCTTCATAATTTCTTATCTGCTCTTTTAAAGATAAAATCTTACTTTTTATACTTTCTTGATTTGATTTTTTTATTAAAATTTTTTCTAGTTCCTTCTGAATTTTTTCTTTTTCTGCAGTTTTTGTTTCTATTCCCTTTTCTATTTTATTCTTTTCTTCTTTTAGCTTGGATAACTGTTTTTCTTTTTCAGATATACTTTTGCTTATTTCTTCTACATCTATTAAATTCCCTTCTAACGTTTCTTTTTTTGCTTCCAACTGTCTTCTTTTCTCTCCTGCTTTTTCAGAAAGAAGCTGGTATAAGGTCATATCTAAGATTTCTTCAAGCACCTTTGCTCTTTCTTTTGGAGTAAGTCTTAAAAGTCCTTCTATATCTCCCTGTTTTACAAGAATAGATGAAGAAAATATCTTATTAGTGATACCTGTAAGTTTAGGTATCTCTTTAGTTATATTTTTCTGATAGTAAGGGATATATCTATCCCCTTTTTTCTTATAAACAATTCCTGTTGAAGATGCTCTATTTCCTCTAACGTTTATTGTTCTTTCTATATTGAAAATATCTTTTCCTTTTTGAAACTCTAGAGAAACAACTGCCTGATTTCTTCCCCACTTAATAAGATCTGCCTGATTTCCTTTATCACTTTTTCCAAAGAGGGCAAATGTTAAAGCTTCTAATATAGAGCTTTTTCCTGCTCCATTTTCTCCTATAAATACTGTTATTCCTTTTTCTGAAAAATCTATTTTTGTTTCTTCGTGAATAAGAAAGTTTTTTAAGTAAAGGCTTTTTAATATCATTTACTTACTTCTCTCCCTAATTTTTTCTCAACTGATTGAATTTTTTGAACTAGTCTGTTACTTTTTCCTTTTCTTATATCAAACTTTGCAACTGCATATACTCTGTTACAGTCTTTTTCAAGCTGTTTGTAGGCTTTATCTAGTATTTTCAATGCTTCTTCCATTGTTTCTGTTTCGAAAACTGTTCCCATAGGAGTTAGTTTGTATGGAATGCCACTTTCATCAATCATTTTTATAATTCTGCTAACATAACTACTTACACTTTCTCCTTTATCTGTGGGAAACATAGAAAACTCTACTAGCACAGACATACCACTACCTCCAAAAATTTATAAATTATTATTTATACTGTATATTTCAATAAGGAAAGGCGTGCCATCTGGCACGCTTTTTATTCTGAATCTTCTTGGTTTTGTTCTTGAGTTTCCTGCTGAGTTTCAGTTTTTTCTTGATTAGAGGATTCTGCATTTCTTAAGATGTCTTCTAAGATAGAAGCTATAAACTCTCCTCTTGCGTAGAGAGTATGGTCTTTAAATACTCTGTCTCTACCTGCTTTTGCTATTGCTTCTCTCTCTTTTGGTTTTTCTTCTAAGAAGTAGGCAATCTTTCCTTCAATCTCTACTGTATCTATAGGGTGGTAAAGAACAATTTCTCTATCTGGAACAAAGAAAGACTTAACAGAAAGTCTTTCTTCTGTCATTGTTAAAGTGTTGCATGCAACACTGCTAAACACTGTGTAAGCTGTTCCTGCAGGAGTGAAAGGTGTATGACTTACAATGGATATTTTTGTTTTAGAAAGGAAAGAAATTATGTCTTTTTCATTTGTTATATTGTCATATACTA
>JALWKR010000339.1 GCA_027081375.1 Persephonella sp. | reverse complement strand
GAGTTTTAACAAGAATTACAAGTCTTTTTGCAGGTAGAGGATACAACATAGAGAGTCTAACAGTAGGAAAAACTCACGAACCAAATGTTGCCCGTATAACTATTGTTGTGGAAGGGGATGAAAGGATAATTGAACAGATTATAAAACAGCTAAGAAAACTAATAGAGACACTAAGGGTAAGAGATATAACAGACCTTCCCCATATAGAAAGGGAACTTGTACTAATAAAGGTTCATGCAGGAGAAGATAAAGCAAGAGATGAAATTATGAGGTTAGTTAATATATTTAGAGCAAAAGTTGTTGATGTTTCTCCTGATACATACACAATAGAAGTTACAGGAGATAGCGATAAAATAGATGCATTAATAGATCTTTTAAGGCCTTTTGGTATAAAGGATATAGCTAGAACAGGAACCCTTGCTTTAGTTAGGGAGAGTGCAAAGCTAAAAGTCAAAGATAAAAATTTAGAATAATGTTAAAAAAAGCACTTTTACTTTTAATTTTTTGTTTTAATATCTCGTTTGGAGCAGGTTTTAATCTTAAAAGCATATATCTTGAAAATCTCCCTGAAGGCTACAAAAAAGTCTTCAGGGAATTTCTTGAAGAGAATTTTAATTTAGATGAAAAATCAAAAGATATTTTATCTCTTCATATATCATGGACAGGTTTATCCTATAATGTCTGTTTTAACTTTAAATATTACGATAAAACTGAGAAAATCAGCTGTTTTACAGCAAAAAGCGGTGAAGATTTTTATGAAAAATTCTTTTCTTTTTTGAAAGATTTCAAAAAAAGAGAACCTCATACAAAACAAGTTTCTCTTCCTGTAAAAGTTATTGGAAAAATAACTACAAAGAAAATAAGACTAGTTTCAGAAAAGAGGGATGTTTTAGTTTCCTATAAAACATACAAGGCTGATGGGAAAAATCCTTTTTTAATAGGAACAATAAATATTGATACTGTAACTTTAAACGATGAAAATGCATTAATTCTTTTAAGGTTTCTCCTTGAAGGAAATAAAATAAAAGAGATTTTGATAATTAAATAATTATGGTGTAAGATTTTTTCGGTTATTTAGAGCATTAAAATATTATTTTGGATATTGGAGGTAAAGGATGGCAAAAATCTATTACGATGAAGATGCAACTCTTGAAGTATTAAAAGATAAAACAGTTGCTATTATAGGATACGGTAGCCAGGGACATGCTCATGCTTTAAACTTAAGAGATAGTGGAATAAATGTAGTTATAGGACTTTATTCAGGAAGCAGATCTGCAGAAAGGGCTAAAGCAGATGGATTTGAAGTTTTAATCCCTGATGAAGCTGCAAAAAAAGCAGATGTTATAATGATGCTTATTCCTGATACACTTCAGCCAGAAGTTTTTGAAACAGCTATTCTCCCAAATCTAGATGAAGGAAATGCATTAGCTTTTGCTCATGGTTTTAATATACATTTTGGACAGATTGTTCCACCACCATATGTTGATGTTTTTCTTGTAGCACCAAAGGGTCCAGGACACCTTGTAAGATGGCAGTATGAGGAAGGTAAAGGAGTTCCAGGACTAGTTGCAGTTCATCAAGATTTTACAGGACAGGCTAAAGACGTGGCTTTAGCTTATGCAAAAGGAATAGGTTGTACAAGAGCAGGTCTTATTGAAACAACATTTAAAGAAGAAACAGAAACAGACCTCTTTGGAGAACAGGCTGTTTTATGTGGTGGAGCAACAGCTTTAATAAAGGCAGGATTTGAAACTCTTATAGAAGCAGGATATCAGCCAGAAGTTGCATACTTTGAGTGTTTACACGAACTTAAACTTATAGTAGACCTTATATATCAATACGGAATTTCAGGAATGAGATACTCTATTTCAGATACAGCCAGATATGGAGATGTAACAAGAGGAGATAGAATTTACGAAGCTGTAAAACCTGTTCATAA
>JALWKR010000338.1 GCA_027081375.1 Persephonella sp. | reverse complement strand
TACTGATTTTCATATTAATCTTTACTGCTTTTGCTGAGCAAAATACTACGAAGCAACAAGATAACGACAGTTTATCTCAACAGGAAATACAAACTTATAAAAAAAGATATGAAATAGCTGTTGATATGTTTAAAAAAGGTTCTTACTATTCAGCTATTGATGAGGTTTATCCTGTTCTCCTAAACCCAAAAAACCCTTATTATCCTTATGGACTTTTTTTAATGTCCAAGATATACCTGCATATTGGAAAAAAGACAGGAAAAAAAGATTTTTTAGTTAAAGCTTTGTATTTCATAAACACTTATCTTTATACAGCAAAGGACTCTACACAACATTGGGATTATTACTACACAAAAGGAAATATATATGAAAATCTTTTTCAATATGAGAAAGCTTTAAGATATTACAAAATTTCCTTTGTTTATGCCATTGATAATGACCAGCAATTTAAATCAATAATAGGACTTTTAAGAACTGCTGCATGGACAAAGAAGTTAGACATTGCTACAAGATATCTAATTCTTATAAATGCTGATGAGCTTTCTAAAACCCAAAAAAATGAATTTTATTTTGTAAAAGGTTTATTGTCTTTTAAACAGGAAAAATATAAGGAAGCCTTTAATTATCTATCTAAGGTTTACAAAGAGTATGAACAGCTTCTTATAGATAATCCATACTACTATCTTATTGTTGCTGAAACAGCTTATAGATACGGTAAGCTAAAGTTTGCACAGCAGTTGTTTAGAAGAATAATAAGTGTAATAAAAGATCCTTATATTATAAGGCAGGCTCTCTTAAGACTTGGAGATATAGAGCTGAAGCTAAATCATCCTGTGTATGCTTTTAATTATTACTATTCCATAGTAGAAAAGTACCCAGAAAGTGAGGAAGCAAAGATTGCCAAGCTAAAAATTCTCTCTTCTCAGTATTTCTACAAGGATATTAAAAGAAAGGTTCTTATACTAAAAGAAAAAGATGAAGATTTTAAAAAGCCTTTTATATATGCATATAAAGTCTGGATATCAAACAGAAATAACTACCTAGGAGATTTTGCTTTAGGAAATCTTGGATTGATGACTTTTAAGCTGAATTATGATCCTCTTTTTAAAAAGTTTTTATGGGAGCTTTCTCTAGTTGCTTCAGGTTCAATAAAGTATGAACATGCTGAGTATATAGACAAGCTTTGGAGAGGGGATCTTTTAAAGATGGAAAACAAAAAGGTATGTGATATCTATTTATCAAATCAAAATTTTATTGATAAGGTTTTTATAGATGATAAACCTGTTGCAGAAAAGATACTGTACGATCTATGGAGATGTGGGGAAACAAAAAAAGAGCTAAAATTTGCAAAAAAGATATCTCAAAGATGGAAAGATAAAAAATCAAAACTTCTTCTATCAAAAGCTTATCTTGATAATAAACAGTATAAAAAAGCTATTTCCATTCTTAATAAAATAAAGGATAATTCCTGCCTTTACTACAAAGTAAAGGTTCAGTCTTTACTTCTTATTGGTCAAAAGCCAGATGTAAATCTAACTAATATGGAAAAAGTTTGTAAAGAAGATACAAACGCTAAAGTCTATGAAGCATTAGCTTACTACTCAATAGGGAATATTAACAAAGCTATCAAACTTTTAACCTCTTTAAAAGAGAAACTAGGTGATATCTATATTAAAGACCCATTTGTAAAAGAAACGCTAAATGAGATTATAGAAAAGTCTATAGCCGAAAATAAATATGCCAGGGTACATTCGCTACTAAAAACTTTAACCCTTTCTATAAAAGATAACTGTTTTATAAATGCTAATGCTCTTATAGTTTCTGTTAGATTAAAAAAGGAGAAAGAGGCAGAAAGTTTTTATAAAAAAGTCAAATCTTGCTCATCTAATTTAGCAGAAATTGCGAAAAATATATATGAAAGCTACAAAATAATAAAGGAGGCGAAAAA
>JALWKR010000337.1 GCA_027081375.1 Persephonella sp. | reverse complement strand
CATCTATAACAACCTTTCCATCCTTATCTATATGACCTTTTGCTATAAAATCAGCCATAAAAGTACCTGGTTTCCTTTTGTGTTCGTATGATAAAAGGCCTATAACCCCTATCTCCTTTTTCTCATTCTCTTTGTACACAACGTCTAGCCCTAGCACCTTTTTAACTGCAAAGTTGTATAGTACGTAGTCTTCTACACCTTCCTTTACTTTTAGCTCAAAGGGTTTTTTCTCATAAATGGATTTTATTTTCTCCTTTTTTCTCTCTTTAATACGGCTTTTTATATCAAGGGATTTTTTTTCTTCTTGAGGTTTAGAGTTTCCATTCTTATTCTCAGGCTCCTCCTGATTGCCAAAAGGAAATTTGATAACTTTACCCATTTATTCACCCTACTTCTATTGTAATCCCTTTATTATACTACCTGTTAGAATATTTGGGAAAAGAGATATATTAAATTTAATAAGCTTTTTCAAGAGGTTTTCAATGATAAGGAATATAGTAATCTTTTTATTATTACTATTTAACATCTCGTTTGGATTAACTAATCAAGAAAAAGAACAAATCCTAAGGGTTATTCAAGGTGCATACAAGGATAAAATCTATTCTGTAGTTATAACAAAAAGCCTAGAATATCTGAAAAAAACAAATAAAAAAGATAAGTACAGAAAAGACGTTATTAAAGCTCTAATGTACTCCCTTTACTACACTAAAAATAAGGATTTATTCTGGAAAGAAATAAAAGAAATATCCAAAGAAAATATACCTGAGGAAGACAAAAAAACATACTATAAACTAGGCCTTAATCTTTTTAAAGACCAGCCAGAAAAACTTGCTTATTTTTATGAAAAACTTCAAGGAGACATTCCTGCCTATGAAAAAAGAAAAATATTAAAGTTTTTAGCACTAGAGTATATGAAAAAAGGAAAATGGGAAGATGTTCTGTCTCTTCCTGACAACAAAGAGATTGTTCTATATAAGGTTATAGCACTGTATAAACTTAAAAGATATAAAGACGTTATTAAAAAGACAGATAAACTAGGAATATTTCCTCCAGATGTTAAAGATACAGCTTTATACTTTAGAGGATTAGCATTCTATAAGTTAGGGAAAGAAAAGAATGCAGTGAAAACTATAGAAGCTATTACATTTAAGACACCTGAGATGATACAGTTTTTAGCAAACTACTACCTGAAAAAGAAAAATTATCTTTATGCTGAAAGATACTTAAAAATCCTAACCCTTGAAGAAGGGTTCAAAGACTACGCTTACTACTACCTAGCTGTTATTGAGGATTTAGCAAAAAATTATAAGAAAGCCATTGAATACTACAAAAAAGCTGCTGCTTATAACACGAAATACGGAAAAAAAGCTAAAGAAAGACTTAAAGTTTTAGAAAAAGCTTTACCTTTATATTCTGTAAGGCTTATTCTTTTGTCTTCAGAAGATAAAGCAAAATCTTTCATAAAGAAGAAAAAACTAAAAAACTGTTTTGTAAAAAAATACAAAAGCCTTTACGGAGTTTACTGTGGAAAGTTTGAAACCTTAGAGGATGCAAAGGCTTTTTCTAAGAAGCTTCAAGAAAAAGGCTTTGATACTTATATTCAAAAACTATAGATTTAATAGAAACTATAAAAGAGAGGTAAGGGTATGTATAACATAAATAAAGACCTTGCAAATATATTCAAAAAAATGGCTGCTATATACGAGTTTTTAGATGATAGATTTAGAGCTATGGCGTATCAGAGAGCAGCTCATATAATAGAAGATCTTCCTGACGATGTTAGAAATTATATCCTTTCAGGAAAGCTCTATGAGATAAAAGGTATTGGTCCAAGTATAGCTTCAAAAATTGAAGAATACGTTAGAACTGGTAAGATACAGAAGTATGAAGAGCTGAAAAAGCAAGTACCAGAAGATTTTATAGAACTTATAGACCTTCCAGGTTTTGGTC
>JALWKR010000336.1 GCA_027081375.1 Persephonella sp. | reverse complement strand
ACCTGAAACTCATACCCTTCTCTTCTCATCATCTCAGCAAGGATAGAAAGCTGGAGTTCCCCTCTTCCCATAACAAGAAATGCTTCAGGATTTTCAGTGTCTTCCACTTTTATAGCAACATTTGTAAGTGTTTCTTTATAAAGCCTTTCTCTGAGATGCCTTGATGTTAAAAATTTCCCACTTCTTCCAGAAAAAGGAGAATCATTTACAGAAAAAATCATAGATATAGTAGGTTCTTCTACTGTTATTGGTGGTAGAGCTTCAGGATTTTCTGCATCAGCTATTGTATCCCCTATATGAATATCATCAAGACCTGCTATCGCTACAATATCTCCTGCTTTTGCCTCTTTTGTTTCAACTCTTTTTAGTCCTTCGTATGTGTATAAAGCTCTTACTGTTCCTTTTAAAACAGTTCCATCCCTTTTTACAACTGATACCTGCTGCCCAACTTTTACAGTTCCATTAAACACTCTTCCTATAGCAAGTCTTCCAACATAATTATCGTAGTCCAAAGATGTTATTAGAAATTGAAGTCCTTTTTCAGGGTTATACTCAGGTGCTGGCATATACTCAACTATTTTTTCAAAAAGAGGTCTCATATCTTTAGAGTCATCATCAATCTCTTCCTTTGCTATTCCCTCTTTCCCTATTGTGTAGAGAATAGGAAAATCAAGCTGTTCTTCTTCTGCGTCAAGGTCTATAAAAAGGTCGTAAATCTCATTTATAACCTCATTTATCCTTGCATCAGGTCTATCTATCTTGTTTATAACAACTAAAGGAGTTAAACCTGCCTCTAAAGCCTTTTGCAAAACAAATCTTGTTTGTGGCATAGGTCCTTCTGCTGCATCAACAAGAAGGATAACACCGTCAACCATTTTTAGAGTTCTTTCTACCTCTCCTCCAAAATCAGCGTGTCCTGGTGTATCAACAATGTTTATTTTTATATCCTTATATCTAATAGCTGTGTTTTTTGCCATTATTGTAATTCCACGCTCTCTCTCAAGGTCTATGTTGTCTAAAATTCTCTCTTCTACTTCTTCATTTTCTCTAAACGTTCCACTCTGTTTTAAAAGAGCATCTACAAGGGTAGTTTTTCCATGGTCAACGTGGGCAATAATAGCCACGTTTCTAATATCCTTTCTTACTGCTTTTTTCTTGTTTTCAACTGTTTCTTTCAAGTCTTTACCTCTCTATTTATTATTTTATTTTTATAAATATTGATCCATGAAATTTATTAAAAATCTATGATTTATCAAACTATTTTTTGATTATTTTTGCTTTTTTGATAATAACAGGAGCTACTGGAACATCTGACATTCCCTTTACTGTATGAGTTGGAATTCTTGCTATCTTTTCAATAACAGACATTCCTTCTATAACTTTTCCAAAAACTGTATATCCATACATATCAACAGCTTCAGGGTCTCCATAGTCTAGCCTGTAGTTATCTGAAAGGTTTATATAAAACTGGGACGTTGCACTGTCAGGGTCAGCAGTTCTTGCCATTGCAACAGTTCCTCTCAGGTTCTTTAAACCGTTATTTGCTTCATTTTTTATAGGAGGATATGTTGGCATCTTATAGTTTAAATCTTTATCAAATCCTCCTCCCTGAACTACAAAATTTGGGATAACTCTATGGAATATAAGACCTTCATAAAAACCATCTTCTACATACTTTAAAAAGTTTTCCACTGTAACAGGAGCTTTTTCAGGATAAAGCTCTATCTTAAAAGAGCCAAGATTAGTCTCTATCTCCACAACAGGATTATTCTCCATACCCTTCCTCCTCCTTTTTTGCAAAACCTAAAGCTCCATAAGCTCCACTAAACTCACCTAACTTTGCAATTTCTATACTTACATCTCTAAAAGGAAGAGGAAAAGATAATGTTTTTAAGTCTGCAGCAGCCATCTCAACTAAAGCTGGATAATGCTCTGGAATTCCTCCTGAGAG
>JALWKR010000335.1 GCA_027081375.1 Persephonella sp. | reverse complement strand
TGTAAATGGATAATCTGCTATCTTAGGTCTAGCATTTGATAAAACAGAAATAAGGGTAGACTTTCCTGCATTTGGAAAACCTATTATCCCAACATCAGCAAGAAGTTTTAGTTCTAGCTCTATCCATCTTTCTTCTCCTTTTTCTCCTTCCTCAGCGTAGTCTGGAGCCTGATTTGTAGATGTTTTAAAGGCAGCATTACCCTTACCACCTTTACCACCTTTTGCCACAACAACTTCCTGACCCTCTTTTGTTAAATCAGCTATTACCTCTCCTGTTTCAGCGTCTTTAACAACAGTCCCAACAGGTACCTTTATAATAAGATCTTCTCCTGCCTTTCCGTGTTTATTACTACCTGAACCGTGCTGACCTCTCTCTGCTTTAAAATGAATTTTATATTTAAAATCCATAAGAGTTTGTAATCTGCTGTCAGCTTTTAAAATAACATCTCCACCTTTTCCACCATTCCCACCAGCTGGACCCCCTAAAGGAACAAACTTCTCCCTTCTCCAAGCAACGCAACCATTTCCACCATCTCCAGCTTTAACATGTATCTTAGCTTTATCTACAAACTTCATTGTTATCACCTCTTTAGATAGATTTTTCAGGATTTTATAATTTATATCTTAGTCTAATATTATCAAATTTTTTAGAAAAGTCTCTTTTTCAAGACGAGCATAGGGTCTACTTTTACATCGTTTATGTAAACTCCAAAGTGAAGGTGAGGAGCTGTTGATCTACCTGTTGAGCCTACATTTCCTATTATCTGTCCAGCTTTTACAAACTGCCCTTCTTTTACTTTCATCTTTGACATATGAGCATAAAGAGTGTAAAGACCTAAACCGTGATTGATAACAACAGTGTTTCCTGTATAAAAAAGGTTTCTTGCTATTACAACCTTTCCTGATAGTGCAGCATATATAAGATCTCCTGTTTTTCCTTTAAAAT
Source organism: Persephonella sp. (assembly GCA_027081375.1). Taxonomy (GTDB): domain Bacteria; phylum Aquificota; class Aquificia; order Aquificales; family Hydrogenothermaceae; genus JAADDV01. The sequence goes on along the minus strand of JALWKR010000335.1, from coordinate 1,011 downwards.
CTGTTCCCCAGTGATAGCTTCTCTTTTTTCCGTTTATTACTCTCTTAGCTCCAAAAGGCGTTGTTACAATAAGATTTTTTAAGGGTTTATGCATGTATCTTTCTTTAAAAAGTCTACGGGTATAAACTTTAAAAGTTCTTCTAAGGAGCCTATTTTCTCTTCTAATCCTTTCTAACACCTCTTTTGTTATCTTTCTTTTTTTAACCCATATTCTAGATACTCTGTAATACTTATGCTTTACTTTTAGCCTTTCTGAAAAGATAACCTTTCCGTTTTTCTTTAGATATAGGGAAACATATTTCCCTTTTGTGAAAAGGGGAACTGCAAAGTAAGAAATACTATCTTTAACAGGAAAAGCCCATCTACCGTATCTGTTTTTTATAACAATCTCATATCTATCTTTTGGATTAAAATCCTTAATTTTTAAATATCCTAAATCTCCTGTGAAAAATGCTTTTTCGCTCAGGGAAAATGTTTCTCCAAAGGAAAACTGAAACAAAATGAAAAAAAGAAGAAAAGCTCTAAACATGCTTCTAACCTTTTTTTAGTTTTTTCTTTAAAACATCTATAAAAAACATAAAGGAAGGCTCTCTTAATACAAAACTTATAAGAAAATACACCACTATAGCAGCAGGAATACCAAGAAGTATAAGCATAACCTCAGAGTATATATATACTTTCATAAATATAACAAAAGCTCCCATAAAAAAGGAAGCTGTAAATATTTTTAAAAAGGACAGAAAGATTTCCTTTTTATTTAGCTCAAAAGGATAAACAATAGAGAGATAGATAGCGTTTGCCCAGCCTCCTAGAGAGGAGGCAAAAGCAAGACCAAAAACTCCCCATCTTAAAACAAATCCAAAGATAATAGCTGATATAATTCCAACTATAAGCCCAAAAACTGTTGAGTATAGAGGAGTTTTTGTATCTCCTGTGGCAAAAAATGCACTTTTAAAAGGTCTTGTTAAAGCGTATCCTGTCAAACCAAAAGCGTATCCTGCTAGAGCGTAA
>JALWKR010000334.1 GCA_027081375.1 Persephonella sp. | reverse complement strand
CGTTTGCAACAGTTTTTATAATAAAGTTTTTAACACCTTCCCAGCCGTCAGCAGGCTTTAACATCATCTGTCTGCTTGTATTTTCTGAACCGCCGCCTTTAGCAGCAAACTTTATCTTTATCTTATCTCCTGGGACTATATCAAAGTATATAAGTGCAGGTGTGTTGTCCCCTGTGTTTTTCCTTTCAATAATAGGGTCGTAAGCTAAAGAAGCTCTAAGATAACCTTCTTTTGTAGCTTCTCTAACTCCTTCATTTATAGCATCTCTTATATTCCCACCTACAACATGAACATCCTGTCCTATCTCTACGAAAAACACAGGGTATCCTGTATCCTGACAGTAAGCCACCTCTTCGTCAGCAGCTACTTTTGCGTTTTGAAGAATAGTTTTTAGTATCTCCTTCCCTATAGGAGATTCTTCAGTTTCAACAGATTTTTCTATTGCCTGAACAAAATCTGAAGGTAAAAAATATTCCGCATCCATTACAAGAGTTTTAACAACTTCTTTTATCTCATTTGCATGAATTTCCCTCATATTTTGCACCTCTTTTTATATAAGTCCTAGCTCTTTAATTCTTTCTATTCCAGCTTTTACAGATTTCACTGATGATTGCCATAAAGCTCTTTCTTCTTCTGTGAAATCAAGTTTTAAAATCTCCTCAACTCCATGTGCTCCAAGTTTTACAGGAACACCTATACAAATATCTTCTGCTTCATAATGTTTAGCTGCTTCATCATCAAGGTAAACTGAACAAGGGAGAATTTCTTTTTTATCTTTTAAAATAGCCTCTATCATCTCAACAACTGATGCTCCTGGTGCATGATAAGCAGACGTTCCCATTAAAGAAACAATCTCACCACCACCAAACTTTGTTCTTTCTACAATCTCTTTTAGTCTTTCTTCAGGAATAAGTTTTGTTAAAGGCTCGCCTCCAACATTTGAAACAGATAAGAGAGGAACCATGTCATCTCCGTGGCTACCTAAAACATAAGCATTTATATTTTTAACAGAAACTTTTAACTCCATAGAGATAAAGGCTTTGAATCTTGCTGTATCTAAAACACCTGCCATTCCCATTACTCTGTTTGCAGGAAATCCTGTTAGTTTTAAGGCAGCATAAGTTAAAACGTCAACAGGGTTTGAAACCACTATAACAACAGCATCAGGGGCATACTGGGCTATTCTTTCAGATATGGTTCTAATAATTCCTACATTTTTTGATAAAAGATCATCTCTGCTCATACCTGGTCTTCTTGGAAAACCAGCTGTTACAACAACTATATCTGAACCTTTTAAAGGTTCATAACCTTCTCCTTCTGGAGTAACTGTAAAACCTTCAACTTCTACATCACAATCTATAGCAGCTGCCATCTGTTTTATGTCAAGGGCTTTCCCCTTTACAATCTCATAAACTTTATCTCCATCTTTCCTCGCAAGATCAAACATTCTCACATTGGCGATTTCCCTTATAGCTACTAGATTTGCGACGTGTTCTCCAACATTCCCAGCTCCAACTACTGAAACTACAGGTCTTTTGTATTCTCCCATGAAACGCCTCCAGAAATTTATTGATTATCAATCACTAAATTAGTCTATAATTAACGAAAATCTTTGTCAAACAGCGTTTTATTTAGAAGATTTGGAAAAAGTGAAAGAAGATTCAGTAAGAGAAGGTAGCAAAAGCTACCTTTTTGTTATTTGCAAGATAAAAGGGTTTTTATATATGTAAGACCTAAGATATTTTGAATTTTAAAGATAATAAGCTGATTACCCTTAGAATATGCAACTATAGCAGCATCTCCTCCAACTAAAACACTATCTTTTTTCCAGCCTATTTTAGTCATGTATTTATCAAAAAATCTAAGGAGTTTATCAAAAGAAGCCTTTCCAATGAAAACAATATATCCTCTATAAATTCCATCATCTTCATATATTACTGACAAATCATCTTTGAGTT
>JALWKR010000333.1 GCA_027081375.1 Persephonella sp. | reverse complement strand
TAAAATATTTCCAGCCTTTATCAGTGAGTATCTCTGTGTCTGAAGAGTAACATAAGTGTTCCGCTTCCAGAACAACAGCAACACCTTTAGGTTTTAATTCTTTTTCTAAAAACTCTGCTATTTCCGCTGTAAGTCTTTCTTGAACCTGAGGTCTATATGCAAACTTATTAACTACTCTAACAAGCTTTGAAAGACCGCAAACTTTTTTATCAGGTATGTAAGCTATATGGGCTTTTCCAAAGAAAGGAAGTAGATGATGCTCACAGAGAGAATAAAACTGAATATCTTTTACAACCACCATTTCATCGTATTCACCAATATCTTCAAAAACAGTCATATTAAAATTCTCATGAGATTTAAATTCTTCCCAGAGTCTCACAATCCTGTCAGGAGTTTCTTTAAGCCCTTCTCTATCAGGGTCTTCTCCTATAGCTTCTAAAAAAAGCCTTACAGACTTTTTAAGTTTTTCTTTATCTATACTCATTTTCTCTCCTTAAGACTGTAGTTGTTGTTCAACCCATTTTTTGTATTCTTCAAACTCTTTTTTAAGTTTTTCTAACTCTTCCTTGTGCATTTGAGCTTCCTGTTTTGCAAGCTCTAACTCTTTTTTAGCCTGCTCAATCTCAATCTCTTTCTCTTTTTTCCATACGTATATAAGGGTCAAACCATATCCAAAAAATACAATAGTATAAAACACAACTGCAGCAGGTCTTATAAGGTCTTCTCCTCTAAGAATACTTAGATAAATAGACCCTACTAATAGAAGCAAAATAAAAAAGAAAGTAATTCCAAAAAACTTAACAAATTTAACCATTTTTACGGCCCTCCAATAGTCTTATACATTCTACTTTCATACATTTATTTTTTATCACATTATAACCTTCTTCACTAAGTTTATTAGCAACCTCTTCATTTAGAGTTCCTGGCTGAAACCAGAAAGTTTTAAAACCTTTTTTCTTAGCTTCCTCTGCTATCTCAGGTATCGCAGAAGGATTTCTAAAAACATCTACAATATCTATTTCTTCAGGGATTTCTTCAAAGGATGCTAAAACTTTCTCTCCTAAAATTTCCTTTCCTGCATAAACAGGATTTATAAAGTACATCTTAAATCCATATCTCTTTACAACTTCAGAAACAAAGTAAGCAGGTTTTTCAGGTTTAGGAGATATTCCTACAACTGCAACTATTTTGCTTTCTTCTAGAATTTTTTTTATATCTTCATCTTTTTCTATGAAAGGCATAATTTTCCTCCTTAAGAATATTTATTTTTAGACTAATTTAAACATTCTAATAAACCTATGAGCTTTCTCAGTCACAGTTTTCTATACATATTTTTTTTATCTTTACTTTTCCACCACAGGATTGAAAACACGCATCAAACTCATTTTCACAGCAACAATCATATCTGCACAAAGACTGCTGTTTTTCCAGTATAGAGTTAAAAGATGGTTCTTCTGGCTTAATAGGTTTTTTAGGTTTAAATCTAAGCCAGTCATCTAATAGCTGTTTGTAGTAATCTTTCTCATCACACCAGTTTTTATCTATTTTGCATTTTCTACTGTAATACTGAAAATCTTCTTTTAATCTAAGATACTTTTCCTGCCACTGTCTATATTCAGTAAGATTCTTTATATATTTTCTCCTGCTGTTTAAAAATCTCTTTTGCTCTTTTTATAGCTTCATTTAAACATTTTTTCTTTTCCTTTAAACATTCTTTTCTGCATTCTTCTCTCTTTTTCTCACATTTTTCTATACATTCTTTATCTGCTTTTTGAGGAATATAAACCTTTTCAATTTTATACTTAGGAGAACAGCTATAAAGAAAAGCTATTGCCAGTAATAAAAAGAAGTAAAGTTTCCTCATCTTATCTCCCCTTTTTCATAGATATTATCAAACTGTTCCAAATGGAACAATGAATATTTCCCAAATGGGACAGAGTATCTTTAGAGGAAAGAATATTAAT
>JALWKR010000332.1 GCA_027081375.1 Persephonella sp. | reverse complement strand
ATGGATAGAGCTAGAACTAAAACTTCTTGCTGATGTTGGGATAATAGGTTTTCCAAATGCAGGAAAGTCTACCCTTATTTCTGTTTTATCAAATGCTAGACCTAAGATAGCAGATTATCCATTTACAACATTATCTCCTGTATTAGGGGTTGTTAAGCTTGATATTGGGAAATCTCTAGTCCTTGCTGATATTCCAGGACTTATAGAAGGTGCATCTCAGGGAGCAGGATTAGGTCATGAGTTTTTAAGACATATAGAGAGAACCAAGTTTTTACTACATGTTATTGATATATCAGACTTTAGAGAAAGAGAGCCTCTAGAAGCTTTTGAGATTATAAATAAAGAGATGGAACAGTATTCTCCAGAGCTTACAAAAAAACCTCAAATAGTTGTAGGAAATAAGATTGATATACTTTCAGATAAAGAAGAGATAAACAGGCTGAAAAAAGCATTTGAAGAAAAAGGATACAGATTTATACCTGTTTCCCTTGCTACAAAAGAAGGAATTGATGAATTAAAAAAAGCTCTTCAAGAGTTTTATCAGATGAAAGAAAAAGAGCTAGAAGAAGCAAAAGCTTAATGTATTTTTACACTACTCACTGGCTTAACAGTGGGTAGTTTATGTTTTTTTATAAAAAAAATCTTTCCTTACAGAATTAAATCTAAATTTCAAACCTCTTTCAGCTTAGCATTTTTTCCAAACAGCCAAGATCACAACTTTAATAGAACTTTTAAACTTAGGTATTTGAATAAACAAAAACCATTATTGGAAGTGCTATAAAATTTACTTAATATAATTAGCAAAACATATATATGCTGGTTTTGACAATACTCTTTGAAAACTGTTAATAATTTTGCATTGGTTATTTTAGGAACCGTATTGATTATATTCTTTATTATAGCAATAGGGTTATGGATAGATATTAGAAATAAAATTAATTAGATAGAAAAAAGGCTGATTTATGGAAAAAGAGCAGAAAGAAATAGAGCTTAAGAAGTTAGAAATTGAAAAGTTAAAGATTAGGGAAGGGTTTATAAGGACTCTTGCAATAATATTACTGACGATAGGAGCTGGGATAGGAACAGGTTTAAAAATCATAAATATTCCGAAAGGATGGTATATAGGGATAGTTTCTTTACTGGGAATTGCATTCCTCATAATAGGTGTTATTTTCATTCTTGAAATTATTAACTTCAAAAGAAAAATTAAGGAGTTTGAAAGATGGAAACAGTAGCGGCTTTGTTATTTATAGTAGGTTTATTAGTATTAGTGATAGGATTTTCTTATATAGCTTTTCAATCTGTCCAAGATTATTTAAAAGAAAGAAAACATTAGATAGAAAAAAGGCTGGCTAATGGAAAAAGAGCAAAGGGAAATAGAGCTTAAGAAATTAGAAATTGAAAAGTTAAAGAATAGGGAAGGGTTGTTTAGAACATTAGTTATTGCTTTACTTACTGTAGGAGCTGGAATAGGAACTTTAACATTAAAAATGAAAGCAAGCGAATAGATATATTTTTATAGAAAATTTTTGCTTTCTAAAACCACTTTAAATATTTTTCACTACTTTGTAATGAGGAACTAGTAATAAAAACTAATCTGTTTTAAATTAGTCTTAGTTTGTTTAATTATATTCAAAATAATTCCTATCAATATTAAGAATGTTAAAAGGGAACTTCCTCCATAGCTTATCATAGGAAGAGGAATACCAACTGCTGGAGCAAGTCCCATGGTCATTGCAATATTAATAAATGCCTGAAAAGTTATTAAACTTCCTCCCATATAACATATATACTTTCCTGTAAGGTCTTCAGTTTTATTTCCCCAGTATATAATCCTTAAACCTATAAACAGATATAAAAATATAAGAGTAGCAGAGATAATAAATCCCCATTCTTCTCCAATTGTAGAGAAAATAAAATCTGTATGTTGTTCTGGTAAAAAAAACAGTTTAGATTGGGTTCCTTGTAGAAAACCTTTTCCAAATATTTTCCCTGAGCCTATAGCAAT
>JALWKR010000331.1 GCA_027081375.1 Persephonella sp. | reverse complement strand
TAATGGCAAAAGCTTTAGTTGATGTTTACAAAGCTGAAAAAAAAGCAGTAGAGAAACATTTAGAAACAGTAAAAGCTTTTCACGAAGAAGGACTAGTTACAAAAGTTGATATTCTTCAGGCACAGGTTAGACTATCAGAGGTTATAAGAGATTTAAGAAAAGCTGAAGGAGATCTAAGAATTGCTAAATCTCATCTAGCGGTTTTAATAGGGAAAGATATAGATTTTTCTTTTATTGTGGAACCTATTAAAGAACCTGTGATAAAAAAACTAGACATTTATTATCTCATTGCGAGAGCTTATGACAGCAGACCTGTTATAAAACAGATAAAAACAAACAAAAAACAGATAAAAAAGCTAGAAGATATCCATAAAGGAGAATTTTTTCCAAAAATATCATTAACGACCTTTTATACAAGGACAGAGCAGTTTCCATATATGACTCCGAAAGAAAATTTAGCTTTATCTTTAAATGTGGAGTTAAAGTTTCAGGGTTTAAGACCTTACTACAGTATTCTTAAAGAGAAGGAAAAAGCAAAGAAGATACAGTTTTTACTGGAAGACGTAAAGAAGAAAATAGCCTTAGAAGTAAAAGCAGCTTATGAAAATCTTCAAACGTCTATATACAACTTAGATGTTGCAAGAAAAGCCTTAAAGCAGGCTGAAGAGTACTATCAGATGGTTAAAGAGCAGTATAAAAATCAGCTAGCATCTGGAACAGATGTTATTGATGCAGAGGCAGCATTAACAAGGGCAAGAAGAGGAAAGGAGATATCCTACTACCAGTATCTAAAGGCTATAGCAGACCTTGAGAAAGCAGTAGGGGGAAATGTTAGATGAAAAATAAGATAGGTATAGGAATAGTTTTAATACTGATTATTGTGTTTAGTTTTTTTGCTTATAAATGGATAAAACATAGAAAAGAGTATGTGATAACTGATGCAGTTTTTGTTGAAGCTGATGGAATGACAAATGTTTCTTTTAAAAGGGTTTCAGGAAAGGTTATAAAGGTTTTAAAAGATGCAGGAGATAAGGTAAAAAAAGGAGAGATAATAGCTGTTTTAGACGATACAGATTACAAAACAGAACTTGCATCTGTGGAAAAAAAGATAGAAAGTCTTCTTTTTAAGAAAAAATCCTTAGAAAAGAAACTTGAAAGGGTAAAAGAAGAGATAGATATAAATCTATCTATCCAGAAACTTACTAAAAATCAACTAAAAAAGAAAAAACAGTCTCTTTTAGCACAGATAAAACAGATAAACGCTGAAATCTCACAGGTTAAGAAGGATACAGAAAGATTTAAAAGACTTTCTGAAAAAGAGCTTGTTCCAAGACATAAATATGAAGAGTTATCAACAAAGTTAAAGGTATTGGAAAAACAAAAAGAAGCTTTAGAAAAATCGGTTCAGGAAATAGAAATAGGTATTAAAAAATCAGAAAAAGCTGTGGAACTTGCAAAAGTTAGAGGGAAAGTTATTCAAGAATTAAAAGACAGTATAGCTTCACTAGAAAAACAGATAGAAGCTTTAAAAGAGAAAAAAAGAGATATAGAGAATAAAATCTCTTACACAAAACTTAAAGCTCCTTTTGACGGTACTGTTGCAAAAAGGTTTGTTTTTGTTGGCTCAGTTATCAAGTCAGGGATGCCTGTTTACTCTCTAATTCCAGAAAATAGCATTTACATAAATGTTCTTCTTGAGGAGACAAAGCTAGAAGGAGTAAAGGTAGGAGCACCAGTAAAGATAAAGATAGATGCTTTTCCTGATAAAACGTATAGAGGCGTTGTGGAAAAGATAGAACCTGCCTCTGCAGCTAAATTTGCTCTTGTTCCAAGAGATATCTCGGCAGGGGAGTTTACAAAGGTGGCACAGAGAATTCCTGTAAGGATAAGAATAACAGAGGGAGATATATCTATTCTGAGAGTTGGAATGGGTGGAGAAGTGGAGATAAAGAGAGAGGAATAGCATATGGAAAACTCTCAAATACCTATCTATCAGAAAATATCAAGTTTTG
>JALWKR010000330.1 GCA_027081375.1 Persephonella sp. | reverse complement strand
GTGGCTGTAGAGCAAATGAATCAGGTTCATGATACAGAAATAGAGATATTAAACAGACTCTACGAAGCTATTGAGAAGTATGAAAGTGGAGAAGGTTCAATAGAGGAGGTTGAAAAGTTATTTAATGAGTTTTTAAAAGATGTTCAGGAACACTTTTCTTTTGAACAGGGATTAATGGAAGAGTATAACTTTTTTGCGTATCCTATGCATAAAGGTGAACATGACAGAGTATTAATGGAGTTAAACCAATTAAAGAGAAAGTTTGAAAAAGATAAAGATCCTCATCTATTGAAAGAATATCTATCAAATATCTTTGTTCCATGGATTGTAAACCACGTGCAAACCATGGACACAGTTACAGCACATTTCTTGTCTCACTTTGTTAAATAAAATAGAGGGACTTTTTAGTCCCTCATAAAGATATCTCTTGTATATACTTTTTCTTTTACATCTTCTAAATCCTGTGAAAATCTGTTGGCAACAATAAGAGAAGATTTTTCTTTAAACTCTTTTAGGTCTTTTATAACAGGAAATTCCATAAAGCTATCTTCTTCTATGAGAGGCTCATAAATAATTACGTCTATATCTTTTGCCTTTAAATACTCTATTATGTCTATTATTGCTGCAGACCTGTGATTGTCAGAACCAGCTTTCATACTAAGTCTGTAAACTCCAACTACTTCAGGGTTTTTCTTTACAATCTGCTCTGCTATAAAGTATTTTCTAGCTATGTTTGATTCTATTGTTGCTTTTATAAGAAATGTAGGAATATTCTTCTCCTGATAGTTTGCAAGAAGCTGTTTTGTATCCTTTGGAAGACAGTATCCACCATAACCAAAAGAAGGATTGTTGTAGTGCATGCCTATTCTTGGGTCTAAGCAAACTCCTTCTATTATCTCTTTTGCATTTAGCCCCTGACTTTCTGCAAAAGTGTCCAGCTCATTAAAGAAAGCAACTCTCATTGCAAGATAAGTATTTGCAAACAGTTTTATAGCTTCTGCTTCCACTGAGCCAGTAAATAAAACAGGTACATCTTCTTTTAAAGCCCCTTCTTTCAATAGATTTGCAAACTGCTTTGCCTTCTCTGATTTATCCCCTACAACAATTCTTGAAGGATAAAGGTTGTCGTGCAGAGCCTTTCCTTCTCTTAAAAACTCAGGGGAAAAGATAATTTTGTCTGTATTAAACTTTTCCCTCATACTGTCAGTAAAGCCTACAGGAATTGTAGACTTAATAACAATTGTTGCATCAGGATTTATCTGTCTAACTTCAGAAATGACAGCTTCTACAGATTTCGTATTAAAGTAGTTTGTTATAGGGTCGTAATCTGTAGGGGTTGCTACAATAACGAAGTCAGCGTCTTTATAAGCTTCTTCAGAGTCTAACGTAGCTTTTAGGTTTAAAGGCTTGTTTTTAAGGTAGTCCTCTATGTCTTTATCTATTATTGGAGATTTTTTACTATTAATAAGATCAACTTTTTTAGGATCAATATCTTTTAGAACTACCTCATTTTTTTGAGCTAATAAAATAGCGTTGGATAAACCAACATATCCAGCTCCTGCAACGGCTATTTTCAATTATTCCCTCCCATAAATATTTGTAAAAACAAAAATTTTAAAAGAAAAAAGAGAAAAAGAAAACTATTTATTTACTGTTTTTTTCTCCTCCTCAGGTAAAAGCTGAACTTCTGTGTAAGCATCAAACTTTATATATTTTTTTAGAAAATTATCTACATCTTCTTTCGTTACAGCTTCTATATTTTCAATATACTTAAGGTCATAATCTAGGTTCTCAACAACTGATGCTGCATATCCTAAAGATTCAGCATCGTGAGTAACTTCTTCCCTTGAGAAAACTTCACTGTTTATAAGTCTTTGCTTAGCATTTTCTACAAGCTCTTCAGGAAATCCATTCTCTTTATATCTTTTAAAAATTTCAAAAACCTTTTCTTTAACTACATCTTTCTTATCAACATCTGTTATGTAGTAAACAATAAACTGACTTGTTCCTTTA
>JALWKR010000329.1 GCA_027081375.1 Persephonella sp. | reverse complement strand
TTGTTATAGACAGTAAACAGATTACATACTAGGCCTTCCTTTCCTTAGGGTGCTTTCGCACCCTTTTTTCTGATATTTTATTAAGAAAAAAAGGTCAAAAATGGAAAAAGTTGTCCTTATAACAGGTGTTTCTAAAGGTCTTGGAAAAGCCCTTGCTTTAAAGTTTAAGAAAGAAGGTTTTAAGGTCTGCGGTGTTTCAAGAAGTGAGCCTGATTTTGAGATAGATAAACATATAAAAGCAGACCTTTTGAAGAAAGAGTATACAGGGTTTATTTTTGAAGAGTTTAGCAAAAGCTTTGAAAGGCTTGATGTTCTTATAAACAATGCTGGGATTGGGCTTTATGAAAGCTGGGAGAATATAAAAGAGGAAGACCTGAGAAAACTTTTTGAGTTAAACTTTTTTTCCTATGTTTTTCTGACACAAAAGTTCTTAAACCTTCTTAAAGAAACAAAAGGAAGTATTATCAACGTTTCTTCTGTTGCTGGAAAACTTTATGTTCCATATATGGGGGCTTACTGCAGCTCTAAATTTGCTTTAAATGCCTTTTCGGATTCTCTAAGGGCAGAGGTTAAACCTTACGGTATTCATGTTTTGAATCTTATTGTAGGAAGGATTAACACAGGTTTTTCAAAAAGGGCTTTAGGTTCTATGAAACCACCTGAAACGCCTTTCGGCGGAAACCCTGAAAAGTTCGCTGAAGCTGTTTATAAAGCCTACCTGAAGAAAAAAAGAGAAATCACATATCCTTACTGGTATAAGTTTTTCATACTCTTAGCAAACCTTTTCCCAGACCTTTACGACAGTATTTCTTTAAAGAAGTGGAAGAAGTATACATGATTTAAGAGAGTTCTTGTATTTGATGACAGAGAAGATGCATCCTGTTTCCCTTTATAGATTAAAGATACAGTTGTTTTAGCTATTCCCTCAGGAGTAGTTCCTGTTGAAATTGAGATAGCAAAGTTTCACAAAATACGAGAAACCTATCCCTATGTTGTAGCTAATACATATAAAAACTGGTACGACTTAACAAATGAAGATCTCCTTAAATATCTACAAAAGCTGGATCATCCACATAATTAAAGGAACAGTTATAAAACTTGCCAGTATTCCAAGCCCTACAGAAGAAACAGCTAAATCTTTGTCTAAATTTGCACCTATTACGAAAATTGAAGCTAACACCATAGGAGGCATAGATATTTCAAGAATTGTTGCTTTAACTGGAATAGAAAACTCAAAACCTAAGCTGTAAAGAATAAAAATTAGCAAAAGGGGAACAAAAATCATTTTGATAAATAAAACAATAAAAACATCTCTTATTCTCTCTTTAACAGCTGAAAATCTTAGATTAAATCCAACAGAAAATAAAGCTAAGGGAATAACTGTTATTCCAAGAGTGTGTAAAGAACTTAGTATAAAATCAGGAATTTTAACAAAAGGTTTTAATAAAAAAGATAAAACAAGAGTTATAAAAGGAGGAAACGTTACTATCTTTTTCCAGTCTATAGAAATATTTCCTTTTTCCTGTCCATAGGTGAGAATAAATGAAGATAAAATAGATACAGGTAAAAAAGAGGCTAGCTGATCAAATATTACAGCATATCTAAGTCCTTCCTCTCCTAAAAAGGCTAGCTGAAAAGGGAACCCTAGAAAAGATGTATTGCCAAAAGTTGACATCATTATAAAAGAAGCATGAGTTTTTCTACTCATCTTAAGGAGTTTCCCAATAAAAAATGAAAGAAAAATAGAAAAAATAACAACTAACCAACCAGTAATGACTATAAAGAATATAGAACTGTTCATTTTTAGATGATAAACGTTATAAACAACTAAAGCTGGAAAAGAAAAGTAGATAATGAACTTTATTAAAATGTCTGAAGCATCTTCTTTAAAGATTTTTTTCTTTCTTGAAAAATATCCAAGGAAAAAATAAAAAACAACAGAAAACAAATTTTCTAACATTAAATCTCCTTGTTTTTATGGTTAAGGGAAAAATATTATACGTTTCAGGTATAATTTAAAA
>JALWKR010000328.1 GCA_027081375.1 Persephonella sp. | reverse complement strand
AGAAGAAGCTATTTCTGAGTATGTTATGTAATCATTCATTTCATCTATGTAAAACTGTTTTGCTAACTGAATTTCCTGCATGTTTACTTTTCTCCAAAAATCTTTTGATATTTTCTATATAGCATTCTAAAACCTCTTCCTGTTCTTTTATAAGGTCTATCTTTGGCTTAAACTCTCCTTCTAATGCTTTGATTATATACTCTTCAAGTTCTTCATCTGAAGAAACAGAAACTACAGCACCTATTCTAGAAAGATAGTTAAATATATCTTCTATTTTCTCATAGTTATTCCCAATTATCACAGGTTTTCCAAGAAGAGCAGGCTCAAGAATATTATGTCCACCAACAGGAGCTATTGTTCCACCAACAAAAACAACTTTTGCATATTTATATATGCCTGCAAGCTCTCCTATTGTATCAACAATATAAACATCTCCATTTATCTCCTTGCTTTGAGAACGAAGAGAGTAGCTTAATCCTTCTTCTTTAAGATAGTTTTCTATCTCCTTTACTCTCTCAACATGTCTTGGAGCTAAAACAAGAGCTGTATCAGGATATTTTTTCTTTATTTTTTTAAAAACAGAAATTAACACGCTTTCTTCAGGATAATGAGTACTTCCTGCAACAATAAGAACTTTTCCTCTTGTTTTTAGATAAACATCTTTATCTACTGCTGAAGAAACAAGCTTTAAATCTCCACATAAAACAATTTTTTTCTTATCTTTTACAAGCTCTTTTAAAAAAGAAACATCTTTTTCAGAGCGGGCTAAAAAAAGAGAAATATTTTCAAAGATATATTTGTAAAAGAAAAAGAATTTTTTATATGTTTTGAAACTTTTTGGAGATATTCTTGTGTTTACAGAGATAATATCTGTTTTTCTAGATGTTTCATCTACAAGATTAAACCAAAACTCCCCTTCAACAAGTATAAGAATTTTTGGAGAGTGAATGTTAAGGAACTTTTTTACTAAAAAGGATATATCAAAAGGAAGCTCATAAACATCAGCGTAAGGGTAAATTCTTTTTGCGTACTCCTTTCCTCTAGGAGAGAAAACAGTAATAAGAATAGGATACTTTTTTGAAAAATGCTCAATTAAAGGTCGTGCAACGTTAAGTTCTCCTACACTAGCACAGTGAAACCATACAGGGTTAACACTTTTCTTTTTGTATAAAACTAATCTTTCTTTTAAAGAGATTTTATAACCTTTTCTAAAAGAAAAAAGATAAAAAAAAGGGATAGAAACTATCCCTATAAAGTTATAAAACCACTTTATTAAAACTCTCATCCTTTTATCCAAAATACTCTAAAGCTCTCTCTAATCTGTGAAGAACTCTATCTTTTCCTATAACTTCAACAAGAGTTGCAATATCAACTCCAGAAGTTTTTCCTGTTAAAGCAACCCTAATAGGCATAAATAGTCCTTTTCCTTTTACTTTAAGCTCTTTTTGTATCTCTTTTGTTATCTTTTTAAAGTCTTCTTTTGTTATGTTATCTAGCTGTTTAACTTTTTCATAGAAAAGCTGAACTACTTTATACCCTGTTTCATCTTCAAGGAAAGGTTTTGCATCTTCATCGTAGTGGAAATCATCTATAAAGAAAGGTTTTGCCCTTTCTTCAATATCCATAAGAGTTTCTAAGCTATCCCTTATAGCTTCCATAACTTTCTTGTAATAATCAAAATCAGCTTTATATCCAAAACTTTCAAAAAATGGAACAGCTCTTCTTGTTAAATCATCAAGGTCAAGTATCTCTCTTATATAGACACTGTTTAACCATTTAAGTTTTGCTCTGTCAAAAACAGCTGGGGCGTTGTGAACATCTTCAATATCAAATTCTTGAATAATCTCTTCTTTAGATATTACCTCACTATCTCTCTTTGGATGCCATCCAAGAAGCATAAGACCGTTAAACATAGCCTCAGAAACGTAACCATCATCTCTAAAAGCCCTTACAGAAACAGCTCCGTGTCTTTTAGAAAGTTTTGATTTATCTTCTCCAAGAATAATAGGCAGATGAGCGAATTTTGG
>JALWKR010000327.1 GCA_027081375.1 Persephonella sp. | reverse complement strand
TCGCAGATTTTGTATTTGCCATTAAAAAATTGAAATAAAAAAGGATTTCTAAATGTTTAATGAAGCTACCATACTGGTAGGAGGATTAGGAACGAGACTAAGAAGTGTTGTAAAAGATGTTCCAAAGCCTATGGCTAATATAAATGGAAAACCTTTTCTTGAGTATCTGCTAAATTTTTTAAATTTTTACAGGTTTGAAAAGGTCGTTTTAGCTGTTGGATACAGAAGAAAGATTATTCAAGATTATTTTAAAAACAGATTTAAAAATATAGAGATAGAATATTCTATAGAAGAACAACTGTTAGGAACTGGTGGTGCAATAAAAAAGGCTATAGAAAAAACAGAGAGTAAACATGTGTTTATCTTCAATGGAGACACATTTTTTGAAGTTGATCTCAATGACTTTTTAAGATTCCATATAGAAAAAGACGCTGATGTTTCTATTGCTTTAAAACATATGAAAAATTTTGATAGATACGGCTCTATTAATATAGATAAGGATTTCAGGATTATCTCTTTTGAAGAAAAAGAATTTAAACAAGAAGGTTATATAAATGGCGGCGTATATCTAGTGAATAAAGATTTTATTCAAGGTTTAGATGTAGATGGAAAATTTTCCTTTGAAAAAGATGTTTTAGAAAGATTTTATAAAGAAAAAAAGTTCTATGGTTATCCATCAGATGGCTATTTTATAGATATTGGAGTACCTGAAGACTATGAAAAAGCAAAGAGAGATTTTAAAAACTTTAAATATAGATAAAAATTGGTCTTTGTTCCTTGATAGGGATGGAGTTATAAACAAAAAGATAGAAAACGACTATGTTAGAAACTGGGAACAGTTTCAGTTTCTCCATGATGTTATTGAAGGGTTAAAAGTTTTAAGAAGTATCTTTGGGAAAATATTTATTGTTACAAATCAAAGAGGCATAGGAAGAAAACTTATGACTGAAGAAGATTTAAATGATATTCATAGAAAGATGTTAAGTGTGTTTGAAAAGAACAGTATATATATAGATGGGATATATTTTTGTCCCCATGACTACAATATAGAAAAGTGTAGCTGTAGAAAACCTGATATAGGAATGGCTCTGAAAGCAAAAGAGGATTTTCCAGAGATAGACTTTAAACGTTCAGTAATGGTTGGAGACAGTATATCTGATATGGAATTTGGAAAAAGACTGGGGATGTTTACAGTTTTTATATCAGAAAAAGAAGTGGAAAAGGAGAAAAATATAGATATAGTCTGTAAAAGCCTTAAGGAGTTTTCTGATTATTTAAAAGAGTAAAATATCCTTCTAAAACCATCTCAGGAGTTATCCTTTTCATACATTCAAAAGTTCCTGTTGGGCATTTGTGGTGTCCGTGAAGTCCACAGGGACGGCATTTTAGATTTTCTATTTCAACAACTGTGCCGTTTCTATAAGGATAAAAACCAAAATCCTTAACTGTAGGACCGTATATATCAACAACAGGAACTTTGAAAGATACTGCCATATGAACAGGAGCAGAATCGTTAGATATAAGAGCTTTTGCATGTTTTACAACAGAAAAACTCTCTCTTAAGGTTGTCTTACCAATGAGATTTATAACCTTTGTATCAAGTTTTTTCTGTATCTGTTTTCCGTACTCAATATCTTCTTT
Organism: Persephonella sp.; assembly: GCA_027081375.1. Taxonomy (GTDB): domain Bacteria; phylum Aquificota; class Aquificia; order Aquificales; family Hydrogenothermaceae; genus JAADDV01. The sequence continues at coordinate 395 of JALWKR010000327.1, read as the reverse complement.
TCCACCAAATAAAACCACATTTTCTTTTTTAGAAAGCTTATTAATAATCTCTACAAAACCTTCAACAGTCCATCTTTTTGTTTCCCATTTTGACCCTGGAGCAATAAGAACATAATCCTTATCTTTAAGTCCAAAGTTTTTATAAACCTCATCTTCTTCCTGTGTTAGAAAAAGCTGAGGTTCCTTTAATATCTTTTCTTCCTCATACTCATTAAGAAGTTTCAGTAGAGAAAGATTTCTATCAATCTCATGGGTTCCATCAAATCTATGTTTAGCCTTTTTTGTGTATAAAAAAGAAAATCCTGCCTTATCAAATCCTATTCTTTCAGGTATACCTGAGAGAAAAAGAGAGTAAGAAGCTCTGTGAGACCTGTGGGGAGATATAGCCAAGGAAT
>JALWKR010000326.1 GCA_027081375.1 Persephonella sp. | reverse complement strand
AAATCTACACATACTAAAATTTTTTCTACTTTTACCATCTTCTTCTCCTTAGTGAGCTTCCTCTACAAGTGCTCCAGCTATATAAACAGTTGTTAATATCATAAACACATATGTTTGTAAGAACACAGCAATTAAGTGAATTACCATAACTGGTAGTGGAACTAAGAAAGGAACAAGAAGAATTAAAACAATTGTAATAAGTTCTCCACCTGTCATGTTAGCAAATAAACGTAAAGCTAATGTAACAGGTCTACTTAAGTGAGAAAGAATTTCAATAATGAAAAATACAGGAGCAGCTGCAGGAATTGGTCCCATAAAATGTTTTAAATACTTTATTCCATGTCTCTTTATCCCTACCCAGTTATAGATAATAAATACTATAAGAGCAAGTCCTAATGTTGTGTTTATGTTTGCTGTATAAGATTCTAAACCAGGGATCATTCCCATTAAATTTCCTACAAAAACAAATAAACCTATAGCAGCAACTAGATGGAAAAATTTCCTTCCTTCTTTTCCCATCTGCTCCTTTACCATATTATCAGTGAACTCTATGTACATTTCAAAAAGATTCTGAGCAGGAGTTGGTATTAAAGAAGGCTTTTTTGCAAACTTTTTAAATAAGTAAGGAACAACAATTAATGCCAATATAGCCATCCATACATGATGCATATACAGTCCTTGCTCTTCCAAGATACAGCCTCCGTTTTAGTATTTCTCAGTGAACACAAACTCCGAATATTATAGCAGAAAAAATTTTTAGGTGTAAATTAGCTTTAGGATTTTATCTTTTCCAGAGATTATCTTTATATTTTTCCTTTAAGTTAAGTTCGTAAAGAAATGCATATTTTATAAAAGTGGAAAAAGCTACATAAAAACTGGCAATAAAGCCTCTTTTTCCATCTAGAAAACCTTTTTGAAGTATATAAACTTTTATAAAACTCCACATTGGATTAAAGATTAGATGTCTTAAAGAAGCTCTTTTTCCTTTTTTAAACATCTCTTTAGCTGTTATTTCCCCGTAAGTAAAAGTTTTTAAGAGTTGATGCTTTAGACTTTTAAAAGAGTAATGGTATAGATCTCCTTTTAGTTTACCTATTTTACCTTTACATACTACAGTTTCATGCAGGTATCCCTCATATCGAACTTTATCTTTCTTAAAAAGTCTAATTCTCCATTCAGGATACCATGTGTGCTCCAGAAATTTACCTAAATAGAAAGTTTTTCTAGGTACTTTATAGCAATAAAATTCTGGATAAGGTCTAAATATATTCATAATAGACTTCTTTAACTCATCTGATACTTCTTCATCTGCATCTATTACAAGAACATATTCGTTACTTGCTTTATCTATTCCAAACTGAACTTGTTTAGGATAACCTTCCCATTTGTTAAATATTACTTTAGCTCCTTTATCTTTAGCTATTTGTGTTGTGTTATCAGTAGAGCCTGAATCTATAACCAGAATTTCTGAAGCTATATCTTTTACACTTTCTATAGCTCTCCCTATGGTTTTTTCTTCATCTTTTGCAACTATAACTACAGATAAAGGTAGCTTTTTTTTCATTAATCACCTCATTCTTAGTAGAAAACTAAATCTCCATTTTGTAAAAGGGCTAAAGCAAAAAGGATATCTTTTCTACGGAAAACTTTCTTAATGGCTTTCTCATAGTATATTTTTTGATTTTTATAAAGCTGTTTTAGTTTCTCTATATCTTTTTCTCCTTTATATCTGTTTGTTTTAAAGTCTATTATTATTATCTGATTGTTTTTTTTGCATACAAGATCAATTCTTCCTTCTATATATTTATCTTTTTCTTTTAAGGTAAATGAAAGTTCTTTAGCTAAAATATCTGTTTCTTTTATAAAAGAATGAATTTTTGAGTTTTCAAATCTAGACAGTATCTTTAGGGTTTCTTCTAAAACTTCCTGTTTAATTTCTTCAGGTATTTTCTCTAACTTTTCATAAACTTTTTCTTTTGCTGTTTTATAAGAAAAGTTTTTTATATCTATCTCCTCTAAAATTTCGTGAACTAAAACTCCTATAT
>JALWKR010000325.1 GCA_027081375.1 Persephonella sp. | reverse complement strand
AGTATGGTACAGGTGCAGTAAAGATAACACCTGCTCATGATCCAAATGACTTTGAAGTAGGTCAGAGACATAATCTCCCAATGGTTATAGTTATGGATGAATCTGCAGTTATGAATGAAAATGCAGGGAAGTATAAAGGTTTAGATAGATATGAAGCTAGAAAAAAAATTGTTGAAGATTTAGAAAAAGAGGGATTGTTAGAAAAAGTAGAAGAGATTGTTCACAATGTGGGACATTCCCAGAGATCTGGAGCTGTTGTAGAGCCTTATCTCTCAGTTCAATGGTTTGTAAACACAAAAAAGTTAGCAGAAGATGCAATAAAAGTAGTTGAAGATGGAACTATTAAGTTTATACCTGATAACTGGAAAAAAACATACTTAAACTGGATGTATAACATAAGAGACTGGTGTATATCTAGACAGATATGGTGGGGACATAGAATACCTGTATGGTACTGTCAAAATTGTGGAGAAAGTAACGTTTTCTCAGATGAGAAATATTCATCTCTTGCAGAAAAAGTTATCTTTAATATGTATGGTGATACAAGGATAAGCCAGATATTCTCATTTGAAGAGGTAAAAACTTATCTTTACAGTAAAAACTTTAATCAGCCTGATAAAACTAACATTGAATTTTATGAAAAGTTTGTCTTCTTTGAAGAAATACCTGATTTAAAAGACGAAGAAAATTTAAAAGAATTCCTAGATAAAACATATAAAAAAGTTCCCATTTTAAATCCAAAAGATACTCATGAGAAACATATTATTGGATTTGTACCTCACGCAGTATTTTATCTATATGTAAATGGATATATAGGTAGAAGTTTTAATGAAAATGATGTGTTAAAGGCGTATAAAGAACATAAAGATGAGATTACATTTATTTATGATACTGTTTTAAATGGCATAAAAAGAGCTGAAATTTTAGAAGATAAAGAAAAACTTAAGCAGTGGCTTATAGATCATTCTTATGGAAACTGTAAGCAAGGAAGAATTTTCTTTACAGAAAATAAAGGTGTATTTGGAATTATAGAAGATCATATAAAGGAGATTAAATACTTTATAGATTTAAAGTGTGAAAAGTGCAGTTCCCACCACTTAAAACAGGAAGATGATGTTTTAGATACGTGGTTTTCTTCAGCTCTTTGGCCTTTTGGAACCCTTGGATGGCCCGAAAAAACCAAAGACCTAGATAGATTTTATCCTACAGATTTACTTGTTACTGGATTTGACATTATATTCTTCTGGGTTGCTAGAATGATAATGATGGGAATGCACTTTATGAAAGATAGACCTTTTGATGATGTTTATATTCATGCCCTTGTTAGAGATGAAAAAGGGGAAAAGATGTCTAAAACAAAAGGAAATGTGATAGATCCCCTTGATATGATTGAAAAGTATGGTGCAGACTCTCTTAGATACACTCTAGCTGCATTGGCAGCTCAAGGTAGAGATATCAGACTTTCTGAAAAAAGGATAGAAGGATATAAACATTTTGCTAACAAAATATGGAATGCATCAAAATATGTTCTATCAAACATAGAAAATTATTTAGAGACAGGAAATATTACATATGAACTAAAAAATTTGCCTCTTTCTCTGGAAGATAAATGGATACTTACAACTCTTCAAAATACTGTTAAAAAAGCAGAAAAAGCTCTAAATGAATACAGATACAATGATTATGCGTCCACTTTATACGACTTTTTCTGGCATCAATACTGTGACTGGTACCTGGAGTTTACAAAAGAAAGAATTTACAAAGGTTCTGAAGATGAGAAAAAAACAGCTTTATCTGTTTTAGCGTTTGTTTTAGACAGCTCTATGAGAATGCTTCATCCGATGATGCCTTTCATCACAGAAGAGATATGGCAAAAGCTTCCTATTAAAGATGCAAAGTTTTTACCTGTTGCTAAGTATCCTGAGTATAATGAAGAACTTGTGTTTGAAAAAGAAACAGCGGTAATAGAAAATCTAAAAGACCTAATAGTATCAATAAGAACAGCAAGAGCAGATTTTGGAATAGAACCATCTAGAAAGATAAATATTTC
>JALWKR010000324.1 GCA_027081375.1 Persephonella sp. | reverse complement strand
GAGATTTAAAGGTAGATAAAAATGGAATTGCATATAGAGGTCTTTTAGTTAGGCACTTAGTTTTACCAAATAATATATCAACCACTGAAGAAGTTTTGAATTTTTTAAAGTTTGTATCTCCAAATATTCATGTAAATATAATGCCTCAATATTTCCCTGCATATAGAGCTTACGAATATCCTGAGCTAAATAGAAGTATATATATAGATGAATATGAAAAAGCATTAAAATACGCAGAAAAACTAGGTCTAAATATTGTTAAAGATTAAGTATATTTTTTATCAAAAAGCATAATATAATATTAACGCTATTTTATTATCAGGAGGTTATTATGGGCGGAGAACTTCTTTTAGCTATAATCCTTGGGATTATAATGCTTGTTCTAATGGTCTTTATGTTTTTCCTAGGTTATAAAGAGGCACTTAGAACGAAAGTTGTAGATCCTATAAAAGTAGAAGAGTTTTACGTTGGTGAAGGCTGGGATGAAGAAGTTTTTAAAGCCTATGAACAAATTCTTGAAACACTGCACAGAGAGTTAAATGAGGAAGAGCAAAGATATTTTATGGAACTTGTTGAGGAAGGATACAGGGGTAACTACTTAATAAGAAAGTTTCTAGAGTTTTCTAGACAGTTTAAGGAACACCATTAATATAATTTAGGAGGGCTTTAATGGCTTGTAGAGAGCTTGAAGGTAAGCTTGCGTTTATAACAGGTGGAAGTAGAGGCATAGGAAGAGCAATAGCCTTAAAATTAGCAGAAATGGGAGCAGATGTTATTATTAACTATTACAAGAATAAAGAGAAAGCTGAAGAAACTGTAAAGGAAATTGAAGAAAAAGGCGTTAAAGGTTATACAATCCAAGGTGATTTTGGAAAAAAAGAAGATATAGACAGAGCTTTTGATGAGATAAAAGAGAAATTTGGATATCTTGATATATTTGTAAGTAATGCTGTAGCTTCAGGAAGAGAAGTTGTTGGTGGTTTTGCTCCGTTTTTGAGACTCAAAGAAAGAGGAACAAGAAGAATTTTTGATATAACAGTTATGGGATTTATCTGGGGAGTTCAAAGAGCTGTTCCTTTAATGGAAGGAAGAGAAGGAAAAATAATTGCTATATCTTCTACAGGAACAAGGGATTATATGCCTAACTATGCAATACATGGAGCTGCTAAATCTGCATTAGAAGCTCTTGTAAGATATGCAGCTGTAGAGTTTGGACCAAAGGGTATAAATGTTAATACTGTTTCTGGAGGTCCAATAGACACTGAAGCTATACAGCTATTCCCTAACTATGAAGAAGTAAAAGAAGGAACAATAAAACTAACTCCACTTGGAAGAATGGGAATGCCTGAAGATATAGCAGGAGTAGTTGGATTTTTATGTACAGAAGATGCTAAATGGATTCAGGGACAAACAATAGTTGTAGATGGTGGATTGTCATTAGTAAGGGGGCGTTAATTTTCTAAAAGCCCCTTTTTTAATATATTAGATGTATGACTCATTGTCATTGACACATAGTTTATATTTTTTTGGAGGTCTTCTCCTATAAATTTTATCCTTGAAGGTTCTTCTATAAAACTTTCTAACTCAAGGAGTATATCAGCTAAATAGTCAACTATAGATCTGTTGTATATCTTAAAATCGTTGTCAAAGTAAGGAAGGTTTTTTTCTATACTAGGAAGTGTAAATAAAATCCACGCGATAGTTTCTGAAGCTAAAATAGATATGCCTCTAAGAGTTGTTAGATTATCTATTTCATTAACAAAATCTAATATATTTACAGTTTTTTTTAGACTTTTAGAAAGCCTATCTAAGACAAAAACAGTATCTTCCAAAGAAATATTTTCATTTTTAGACAAAATATCACTAACTTTCTTTTTTTCAGAAATAATAAAATTCTCTAAATCTCCTATAAGAAGATCCACATAAAAATCTCTATTTTCCATTTTTATTCCCTGGAAATATATTTTTCAATCATTTCTCTTATTTTTTTCATTGTTTTTGTATGTATCTGTGAAATTCTTGATTCTGTAAGACCTAAAATTTCCCCTATTTCCTTCATAGAAAGTTCTTCATAGTAGTATAAAGTTATAACAAGTCTTTCTCTTTCATTAAGTTTAGATATTATATCAGATAAGATTTTTTTCAATTCCTGTTCTTCCACATATTTATCAGGAGTATCATCATTTACAGATATAATTTGCCACAGTTTTGTTGAAGAATCCTCATCTGAACCAACAGTTGTATCAATAGAGATAAATCCACTATTGGCTATTTTTTCCGCATATTTCATATATTCCTCTAAAGGAATTCCTAAATACTCTGCTATCTCTTCTGGAGATGCTTCCCTTCCTAATTTTTGCTCTACTTCATGAATAGCAGTTTCTATATGTCTTGCTTTCTGTCTTACATTTCTTGGTATCCAGTCTAATTTTCTTAAACTATCAATAATCTGTCCTCTTATTCTTATCTCTGCATATGTTGAAAGTTTTACTCCTTTTGAAGGATCATACTTTTCTATAGCATCTATTAATCCCAAAACTCCTGTGTTAATCATATCTTCTTCTGTTACAGTTGCAGGAAGATTTTCCTGTTTTAAATTTTGGACTATGTAATTTATTTTTGGTAAAAACTCCATAATTATTTTATTTCTTTCTTCACTGCTCATTTTCATTTCTTAGCCCTCCAAATCTTTTTTTAACTTTTCCAATAAGAGATAAGCTTTTGCCAAAAAGACTTTTTACTTTTTAATGGGGTTGTTCCCTCTACTAAAGATCTAGCTATGTTAAGCACATTTTTGCTGTAAATAGCGTTAGGATATTCAGCAGAAAGAAGATATATATTTCTTATTGAGTCTGCTAATCTTTCATCTTTTTTTATAAATCCATAGTAACTAATACCTTTTCCTACAAAAGTTTTTAATGTAGAGTCTATGCCTCTGTATATCTTTAAAGCTTCATCTTCGTCTTCCACCATATTTACAACAATGCCAACATCAAGGTCTTCAGATTTGTATGTTAAAAGGACCCTTGATATTGCATAGGAATCACTTAAAGATGTAGGGTCTGGAGTTGTAAGAACAATTGTTTTGTCAGATGCTAGACAGAAGTTAATAACATCCTGAGATAAACCTGCTGATGTATCTATTAACATTATGTCAAACTTGTAATAAATTTCGTGAAGAGCATCTAATATATACATCTGTTTTTCAAAAGGTAGGTTTGCTAATTCCTCAAATCCAGAAGTAGCAGGGATAAATTTTATTCCGTATTTTTTTGAAGTGTATATAATCTCATTTATAGTTTTTTCCCCATTTAAAAAGTGGCTTAAGTTATATTTAGGTTTTTCTCCAAGGAGAATGTCTATATTTGCTAATGCTAAATCAGCATCAAAGATAATAACTTTTTTGTTTAATCTTTGAAGTTGATAAGCAAGATTTATAGTAAAACTTGATTTTCCAACTCCACCTTTACCTGAAGTAATTGATATAGCCTGAAATTTAGGCTTTTCTTCCCTATTTATAAGATTTTCAAGTCCCTGAGCTTGATTTCTCATTTTACAAAACCTTTTCTTCTAAAAGTTTTTCTGCATGAAATATATCTTCAGGAACCTTTACTCCATTTGCTATGTAGCTAACAGGATAGTTAGAAGTGCTTAATATGTAGTAGATAGGTAGCCTGCTTTCTATCTGGTCGTATTTAGTAAGAATTAAATGCTTTATATTAAACTTAGAAAAGTAATGAATGTCTTTTTCTATGAGTCTTTCTTTTTTAGTTAGAGGGATAACAAGAATATTTTCTGTATTACTTCCTTTGCTTATAAGGTAAGAGAATTTTTCTACTTCTTTAAGCTCATTTATATTTCCTGGAGTATCTAAAATAACATGATCAAATTCTTCAAAAAAATCTTTGTTTAGAATAAAATCCTTTTCATTTTCAATTTTTACAAAAGGTATCTGCATTATTTGAGAGAACGTTTCTACAGTCTCGGAGCCACCTATCTTATAAAAATCTAAAGAGGCTATACATATGTTTTTTCCCCTTTCAAATTTTAGTATAGCTGCTAGCTTTGCTGCAGTTATACTTTTTCCAGATGATATATTTCCAAAAAGAACAATAAATTTTTTATCGAGGGGATCTTTATATATTCTGTTAAAAAGGTTTGTGAAACTGGTTTTTATTATTGGAGTGTATGTAAGTACAATCTCTTCCTCTATTTCTTCTTTGAGTAGTTCATCAATATCACTTTTTTCAAGCTCTGTTACGAAACTTTTTAGATTTGCAAGTTTTAAGTATTTTCCTTTTATATCTTTTGCTTTTTTTTCAGGAGAAGCTGCTATTATCTCAAATGTGTTATTACTCTCTTTTATAGATAAGATAATAGCATCTTCCCCTAAAGTTTCTTTCACCTTCCTCCACCCTTCCTGTATATTTTTTGCTAGGAATTTTTTTAAAAGCATCCTTTTTCTCCTCCTGTATATAGAGACATCAAAAAATATACCAAGATACTAAATATTTGATATAAAAAGAATTTCCTTTAAAGTGGCATAGAAAGTGCAATATTTTTACTGCACTTTAGGAAGGTAAATTACCACTACTGCTACAGAGAATTTATTTTCATGAGATATGGAAATACTTGATTTAAAAGGAATTTTATATTGTTTGGCTTCTGAGTTTTCTATGTGCAGCAAAATTTCTGCAGGGGAATTTTTCTTGCCTAAAACTTCTATCTGTTTAAAAAATAATTTTTCTTTAAAAGCCTGATAATAAGCCTTTATAAAAGCTTCCTTTGCTGCAAACCTTGCAGCGAGACATGAATAAAATGATACCTTCTGTTTGCAGTAATCTATTTCTCTCTCTGTGAAAACTCGGTGAAGAAATTTATCCCCTAATCTCTCTACGGCGTTCTTTATCCTTTCATTCTCAACTATATCAATTCCTGTGTATATTTCCATAAATGTTCTCCTGTATTTTTGAAGCTATCTCCTCAGGAGATTTATTTTCTGTATCTATATGAATATCTGCCATTGAATAAACTTTTTTCCTTTCTGTGTATAATTTTTCTAGCTCTTCATAAGGTTTTTGGAGAACAGGTCTGTTTTTGTCATTTCCACATCTTCTCAGTACTTCATCTAAGGAAACTTTTAACCATACAACTATTCCTGCATTTTTCATCTTTTTCATATTATCAATATTTGCTCCAAGACCACCTCCTGTTGAAACTATGTATCCCTTTTTCTTTGTAAACTCTTCTATCTCTCTTTTTTCACATTCTCTAAAGTAGTTTTCTCCTTTTTTTGAGAAAATATCTTTTATACTCATATTTTCCTTTTTTTCTATTTCCTCATCTATATCTATAAACTTCATTCCTAACTTTTTTGCTAAAATCTTACCTACAGTGGATTTACCACTTCCCATAAAACCAACGAGAAATATGTTTTTATCTTTCAATATAATTTCTCCATAGAATTTTTGACTCTAAAAATATACAGGAATTAGGAGAGTAAAATGAAGATAAAAGTCAAGGTTAAACCAAACGCAAAAAAGAATGAAGTGAAAAAGATAGAAGAAGGTTTTTATGAGGTAAGAGTTACTGTTGTTCCTGAAAAAGGTAAAGCTAATAAGAAAGTTATTGAGCTTTTATCTAAAGAACTAAAAGTTCCAAAATCTAGAATAAAGCTTATTAGAGGAGAAACTTCTAAAGAAAAAATTTTTGAGATAGAGGATTGAAGCCTGCTTTAAGCAGGCTTTTTTATACTTAAAATGGTGGTTGATTAAGGTTTACAGCTACAACTTCTTTTACTTCAGGAATTGCCTCTTTAAGTTTCATTTCAATTCCACCTTTTAGTGTTACAAGAGACATTGCACATCCATGACAAGCTCCCATAAGTCTTACATAAACAGTTCCATCATTTCCAATATCAACTAGTTCAACATCTCCGCCATCAAATCTTAAAGCAGGTCTTATCTGCTCTAAAACTTCTTCAACTTTTTTTCTATCTATCTTAACTTCCTGTGTTTCTTGAGCTGTTGTTTTTTGTTCTTGTGTCATCTTTTTATCCTCCATTTTCTTTTAATTTTCTCTAAAATTATATATGCTTTTTCTTTCTTATCTATGATTTTTGTCAAAAGGAGATTTTATGGGAGTTTTCATAACCTTTGAAGGAATAGAAGGAGCAGGAAAAACTACTCAGGCAAAACTTCTCTGTGAGTATCTTCTAAACGAAGATAAAAAAGCTGTTCTTACAAGGGAACCAGGGGGAACTGAAACTGGTAAAAAAATAAGAGAAATCCTTTTATCAAAAACAACTGAAATATTTCCTCCAAAGGCAGAGCTTTTTTTATATGAAGCTGACAGAAATTTTCATGTTCATAATGTTATAAAACCATATCTTGAAAAAGGTTACTTTGTTATATGTGACAGATATATAGACTCAACACTAGCATATCAGGGATATGCAAGAGGATTAGATATAAATCTGATAAAGATGCTTAATGATATAGCAGTAGAAGGGGTGTATCCTGATTTAACATTTTTAATTGATATTCCAGTTGAGATTTCTCTTAAGCGTTTAGGAGAAGAAAAAGACAGAATAGAGTCTGAAGATATACAGTTTCATAGAAGATTAAGAGAAGGTTTTATAAAAATAGCACAAGAAAATCCTGAAAGAATAGTTATCCTTGACGGGACAAAAGATATAGACCATATTTTTCAGCAGATTTTAAATCATTTGAAAGCTAGAGGTGTTTTATAAAAAGGATGGAAGTAATAGGACATCACAGAGAAAAAGAGCTTATAAGTAAGTATTTAAATAGAAATTTTCCCTCTTACTCCTTTTTGTTTGAAGGGAAGGAAGGAATAGGAAAAAAGCTTCTTGCTTTGTATACAGCAAAAGGTTTTTTGTGTGAGAAAAATACAAACTTTGGATGTGGAGAATGTAAAAGCTGCAGGCTTACAGATAACCTTATATCAAATATATACAATGGAACAAATCTTACATATAACCCTGATATAAAACTAGTATCATCTCAAGAAGGAAAAGATATAAAGATATCTCAGATAAGAGAAGTTATTGATTTTATTAAGCTAAAATCATCTAAAGGAAAGGTTGTAATAATAGAGAATGCAGAAAAGATGAATATGGAGGCTAGTAATGCTCTTTTAAAAACATTGGAAGAGCCTCCTAAAAATGTAATGTTTATTCTAACTACTACTAACCAGAATAAACTTTTACCTACTATTGTTTCTAGATGTTTTAAGATAAAGTTTAAACAGCTTCTAAAAGATGAAATTTACAGATTTTTAACAGAAAGGGGATTTTCAGAAAAAGAAGCAAAGGAGATATCAGCTATATCAGAAGGTTCTCTATCTTTATTTTCCCTTATAAAAGATAATCCTAAACTGTATCAGCTTGCTAAAGATTTTGCTGTGTTAATGTTAGATAATAACTTTAGAATAGAAGGCATTATAAATCTTGCAGATATACTAGACAAGCTAGATAATAGAGAAATATTTATTATTTTTCAGATAGTTCAGGTTGTTCTTCATAAAAAAACTCTAAAAGGAGATTTTGATATAGAAAGTTATGAAACATTTTTAAAAGAGTATGAAAAATTCCAGCAAGCTATTAAGTCTGGTGTTAAGAAAAAATTAGCTGTGGAAGGATTGTATTTTAATGTTAAAGGAGGATAATAATGGCGTCTGTTATAAAAGAAAAACCAAGGTATAAACATAAGACTAAAACAGTAAGAATACGTTTTTTAGATACTCATAAATTTAGTGATGTAAACAACGTTCCTATTTTCATAAAGAAAGGTGATTTTATTGTAATAGAGACAGAGAAAGGAGAAGAACTTGTTATAGTAGTAGGAAATTCTATACCTGACCCAGATAATCCTTCAGATTATAAATTTTTGAGAAAAGCCACAAAAAAAGATATTAATACCTTTGATAAACATGAAAAAGAGGCAGAAAAAGCATTAAATCTGTGTAAAAAACTCTCTGAAAAACTTGGACTTAAAATGAATCTTCTAAAATCGTATATTCCTTTAAATCGTTCTAAAATACTTTTTTACTATGTTTCTGAAGGAAGAGTAGATTTTAGACAGCTTGTTAGGGAGCTTGCTAAAAGACTAAAGATGAGAATAGAAATGAGACAGGTTGGAGTAAGGGATGGGGTTCAAATGGCAGGAGCTATAGGGGTGTGTGGTCAGGAATGCTGCTGCTCTCTTTTCATGGATAAATTTGATCCTGTTAATGTTGAGATGCTTGAAGAACAAAATCTTCCTCCAACTCCTATGAAATTTACTGGAGTTTGTGGAAGGTTAATGTGCTGTCTGGCTTTTGAAGCAGATAACTACTCTATAAGAAAAGACCTGCCTGAAATAGAGTCTGAAATAGAAATTGAAGGAAAAAGATATGTAGTAAAAGGTTATGATTTTATAAAAGAAGCATTAGATTTAATTGATGAGAATGGTCTTATAGTATCTATTCCTTTTGATGAGCTAGATAAACTAGGAATAAAAAGAGAAACCCCCTGTGGTGGATGTTCAGGATGTGGTTCAAGTAATATAGAAAATATATCTTTTGAGGATGAAAAAGAAAATAGCACTTCAAGAGAGGAACCAATTGAGTAAAAATCCTCTTAGCATAGGAAAAACTGTTTTAAAAGAAGAAAAAAAAGCTTTAGAAGATTTAATAGAAGCTTTAGATGAAAATTTTAATAAAGCTGTGGAACTTATTTTAGATACAAAGGGAAAAGTTATTGTTACAGGAATGGGAAAGTCTGGCCTTGTAGGAAAGAAAATAGCAGCAACATTAGCATCAACAGGAACTCCCTCTTTTTTCCTGCATCCTGCAGAGGCTATACATGGTGATCTTGGTATGATCTCAAAAGAAGACCTTGTTTTAGCTATATCTAACAGTGGTGAAACCCCAGAGCTTTTAGCAATTATACCTACTATAAAAAGATGGGGAAATAAAGTCATTGGGATAACAAATAATCCATCTTCAACATTAGCCAGAGAAAGTGATATTCATCTTTACTTAAACGTAAAAAAAGAAGCCTGTCCATTAAATCTTGCTC
>JALWKR010000323.1 GCA_027081375.1 Persephonella sp. | reverse complement strand
CAGATATAGAAGGATATGACTGTATTATTCTACCTGGGGGTTTCTCTTTTGGTGACTATCTTAGACCTGGAACACTAGCAGCTCATACACCTCTTACTAACGCAGTTAAGGAATATGCAAAAAAGGGTGGACTTGTTATAGGAATATGTAATGGTTTTCAAATACTAACAGAGGCACATCTTCTCCCTGGAGCCTTAATGCCAAATATTCATGGAAAGTTTATATGTAAACATCAGTATATAAGAGTTGAAAATAATAAAACTCCTTTTACAAATCAGTGCACGGAAGGACAGGTTTTAAAAATACCTATTGCCCATCATGACGGGAATTATTTTGTAGATGAAGATACATTAAAAAGAATGGAAGATAACGGTCAGATATTAGTTAGATACTGCGACAAAGATGGAAATGTTACTGAAGAGGCTAATCCAAATGGTTCAATCTCAAATATCGCAGGTGTTATGAATGAAAAAGGAAATGTCTTTGGCTTAATGCCCCATCCAGAAAGAGCATCAGAAAGTATCTTAGGTTCTGAAGATGGCAAATATATACTTGAATCAATTATTAACTATTTAAAATAAAAGGAGGAAACCATGTTAAAGTTTTTAGCAACTATTTTCGCATCTATCTTTATCGTATCAATTTCCTTTGCAGGGAAAGTTGCAATTATTGATATGCAGCAAGTTATAAAAGAATCTAAAGCAGGAAAGAAAGTTCAAGAAACATTAAACAAAAAAGTTGAAGAACTAAAAAAAGAAATTGAAAAGAAGCAGGCATCAGGAGAGAAACAGGAAAATCTTCAAAAGTATGTATTTGAAAAACAGCAGGAATTAAACCAGTTAAGAGAAAAAATGGCTTCAGATTTTATGGATATGCTAAAAAAAGCAATATCTGAATTTGCTAAAAAATATAACTACGATCTTGTGCTGGATCAATCTCCTATTATCTATGGAAATAAAGATTTAAATAAAACAGTAGAGTTTATAAAGTTCTTTGATAAATACTACACAAAGCACAAAAAATAATGAAATCTATAATAGCCCTCTTAACAGATTTTGGAACTAAAGACGGTTTTGTAGGTGCTGTTAAGGGGGTTATTAAAAGTATTAACCCTCATGCAGATATAGTTGACATTTCCCATGATATAGACTCTTTTGATATTTTAGAAGCCTCTATTATTTTAAATGCTGTTTATAAGTATTTCCCAAAAGGTACTATTTTCGTTTCAGTAGTTGATCCAGGGGTTGGGACTGAAAGAAAGGCTATTATTGTTGAAACAGAAAGTTATTACTTTATAGCACCTGATAACGGCCTTTTAACACTGCCTTTAAAAAAAGAAAAAATAAAAAAAATTGTCTCTATAGAAAACCCAAAATATATACTAAAAAGAGATACAGAAACATTTCACGGCAGAGATATATTTGCTCCTGCATCAGCATATCTGTCCCTTGGAATTTCCACAGCTAACTTTGGGAAAGAACTAAAGGATTATACAAAGATAAGCTTTCCTGAAGTTAAGAAAGAAAAAAATGCTTTTATCGGTGAAATTATAAAATTTGATAAATTTGGTAATGCAATCACTAATATTGAAGAACTGCCTAAAAACATAAAAAAGATATACGTAAGAGACATTCCTGTTGAAAAAATATGCAAAAATTTTCAGGAAGGAGTTAAAGGAAAACTAAACCTAATTAAAGGTAGCTTTGGTTTTTATGAAATTTTTACTCCTGAAAACAGTGCTAAAGATTTATTTAATATACAAAAAGGCGATAAAGTATACATTTATACTGATAACCCCTTGAAATAAAGATTTTTATAGGATATGCTAATAAAACATCGTTTGGTTTTATACAAATAGGTAGAGGTGAAAAGATGACAGGATATTTTGCCCTTGTGTTATTCTTCATTGCTGCAACAATTGTAGGAGTAGCTTTACTTGTTATCAACAGACTTCTAGCTCCTAAAATTCCTGATCCTATGGAAGGCTACACATACGAGTGTGGAGTTCCTCTCTACGATAAAACATCTCACATTTCCTTAGAGCAAAAGTATTATCTACTTGGATTACTTCTTGTTCTATTTGACCTTGAAGCTGCTTTTGTTTTACCATGGGCAGCAATATTTAAAGCAGTAGCACAGATAAGTGCAGGATTTATTTTCTTTGAGATGTTTATCTTCTTATTTATACTAATTTTAGGATATGTATATGCTTGGAAAAAAGGAGCGCTACAATGGCAATAAAACACAACAGCGGGATCATTTTAACTACAGTAGAAGAAGTTTTAAGCTGGGGAAGAAGAAACTCTCTCTGGCCTGCTTCTATAGGGCTTGCTTGCTGTGCTATTGAGATGATGCATACTGCTGCATCAAGATTTGATACAGACCGTTTAGGAATTATATTTAGAGGTTCCCCTAGACAATCAGACGTTCTTATAGTTGCAGGAACTGTTGTTAATAAAGTAGCTCCAATGCTTAAGTTAATATATGATCAGATGCCAGACCCTAAATGGGTTATATCTATGGGTGGATGTTCATCTGTAGGTGGACCGTTCCCTACATACTCTACACTGCAGGGAGTAGATAGAATAATACCTGTTGATGTATATGTTCCAGGATGTCCTCCAACTCCTCAAGCTCTTCTCTGGGGAATAATGCAACTTCAGAAGAAGATAAAAGAGAAGAAAGAAGGTAAAGTATGGGATGAAATCCCTGTTAGAGAAGTGCCTACTGCATCACAGCCATTATTAGAAAAATCTCCATTTGGTTTTTAAATTAAAAGATTATTATATTGTAGGGCTTTAAAGGAGCCCTTTTTCCCCTTTATCTAAATAAAACTTTAGGGGTACTATTTTGCAATTTTCCCAAGAAAATAGCTTATGGATTAATCAGGAAAAAATATCAAAAATAAAAGAAAAATATCCATCTGTATCTATAGAAAAATACGATAATGCTACCTTTTTACATATAGATAAAAGTTCTCTAATAGATTTCCTTACGTTCCTGAAGGAAAATCTTGGCTTTAAGATGTTTATTGATTTCACATGTGTAGATTATCCTTTTCACAATCCTAGATTTCAAGGAGTGTATTTCCTATATTCCCCTGAAGATAGACAAAGGGTTGGTGTTAAAACATGGGCTACAGATAATACTTTACCTTCCATTACTTCCCTTTGGAAAGGTGCTAAATGGGCTGAAAGAGAAGCATGGGATATGTTTGGAGTTAAATTTGAAGGTCATGAAAATCTTGTTAGAATGTTCTTATGGGAATCATACCCTTATCATCCCTTAAGAAAAGATTTTCCTTTAGAAGGTATTCAGGATACATATCTACCTTCAAAAAACCTTAGACCTGAAGAAAATCCTGCTCATAACTATACCCCTTATCATACTTATGTTCCTACTTTAGAAGATTTAGAAGAAACTCAAAAAGCAAGAATGCCTAATAAAAGTTCCCAGATAGTTTTAAATTGGGGACCTCTTCATCCAGGAACTCATGGAACAATATGGTTCTTATTTGATATGGAAGGTGAGTATGTTAAAGAATGCGATATTATCTTAGGTCAGCTTCACAGAGGCGTAGAAAAGATAGCAGAAAGCAGAACATATACACAGTTTATTCCATATACAGATAGAATGGACTATATATCTGCTTTGTGTAGTCAGGTAGCTTATGTAAATGCAGTTGAAAAACTTCTAAACGTTGAACCTCCTGAAAAGGCAAAATGGATAAGAACTATGCTATGTGAGCTTCAAAGGATAAACTCTCATCTTCTCTGGCTTGGAACGTATGCACTGGATTTAGGAGCGTTAACTATCTTTCTTTACTGCTTTAGAGAAAGAGAAAAAATAATGGATATTATAGAAGGTATCAGTGGTATTAGACTTAACTCATCATATATAAGAATTGGAGGTGTAGCAAAAGATTTACCTGAAGGTGCTTTAGATGTAATTAAGCATTTTGTTAAAGATTTTCCTAAAAAATTACAGGAATATGAAACTATTCTTACAACAAATAGAGTGTGGCTCAAAAGAAATATAAATGTTGGAACTATTTCTGAAGAGGATGTTTATCAGTATGGTTTAACAGGGGTTGTTGCCCGCTCTGCAGGAGTCCCTTACGATATAAGAATGATACAGCCTACAGATGCTTATGATAAAGTAGATTTTGATGTTCCTCTTGGAAAAGTAGGAGATTGTTACGATAGATATTTACTTAGAGTTGAGGAAATGAAACAGAGCATAAAAATTGTTGCACAATGTGCAGAAAAGCTAGAAAAAATGAAAGAGGATAAGTATATAGCTACAGAGAATCCATATGTACTTCCAACTTTAGATGAAGTATTCAACTCTATAGAAGCAATGGTTAAAGATTTTAATCTTAGAATATATGGAGAACAGGCTCCTGAAGGAGAGATTTATCTATCAGGTGAAAACCCAAGAGGTGAGCTAGGTTTTTACATAATCAGCAAAGGAGAAGGACATCCTTACAGGCTTAGAATTCGCTCAGGAGCTTTTTATAATCTTCAAATATTTCCAGAGCTTATAAAAGGTAGAACTGTTGCTGATGCAGTAGCTCTCCTTGGCAGTTTAGACCCAGTTGTTGGAGAAACTGATAGATAATGCATATAAAATCAAACAGTGTTTAATTTTTTAAATTCTTATGTTAAGATGTTTTAAGATAAAACTGTTATAAAGGGGTTAGGATGGAAATTCTCGGCACTGTTATCGGTATAACTATAAAATCTCTAATTTTCATCGTAGGAATGTTCCTTGCCGCTGCTTATCTAACTCTTGTTGAAAGAAAATTTGCAGGACATGTTCAACAAAGACCAGGACCTCTTCACGTTGGATATCATGGTTTACTTCAGCCTATAGCAGATGCATTGAAAGTTCTAACAAAAGAAGACCTTGTTCCTGATAATGCAGATAAGTTTCTGTTTTATCTTGCCTCATTACTTGCATTCGTCCCTTCAATAATGATTTTAGCTGTAGTTCCTTTTGGAGAGCCATTTGAAATATTTGGATTTACTATTTATCCGTATATATCTGATGTTAACGTTGGTCTTTTACTTGCTTTAGCATTTGGTAGTATATCCCTTTATGGTGTTATCTTTGCAGGATGGGCATCTAACTCTAAGTATCCAATGATTGGTGGACTTAGAAAAGCTGCTGTTTTAATTGGTTATGAAGTTGCTTTAGGTTTTGCAATAGCAGGACCTATAATGCAGGCTGGAACTTTTTCTTTAAAAGGGATTGTGGAGGCACAGCAAGGTTTATGGTTTATTATTCCGAATATCTTAGCCTTTGTAGTAATAATCTTTGCTGTCTTAGCAGAAACTGGTAGGACACCTTTTGATGTTCAGGAAGCAGAAGCTGAGCTTGTTGGTGGTTATGTAACTGAGTATTCTGCTATGAAATTCGGTTTATTCCCATTAGCAGAATGGTATATAGCAACATTTGTTTTAAGTGCTATAACTGTTATTCTTTTCTTTGGTGGGTGGAATCCTTTACCTTTACTAGGATGGCTTCCAATACCTGGAATGGTATGGTTTTTCCTTAAGCTGTTTGCTGTATTCATGTTCTTCCTATGGGTACACTGGACACTTCCTAGATATAGAGTTGACCAGATTACTGAGCTTGCATGGAAAGTAATGCTTCCTTTAGCTCTTGCTAACATATTCATTGTAGCAATATGGATAATGATATTTGGATAATGTAGGATGGTTAGGGTAAAGTACGTAGAAAGACCAGATCTTACAAATACGGAAAGAATATTCTTTATAGACTTTATAAAAGGAATGAAAATAACTATAAAAAATTTCTTTAAGAAAACTATAACTACTGCCTATCCTTTTGAGAAGTTAACTCCACCTAAGAGATTTCGTGGAGCTCATGGACATAGAGTAAAAAATGGAAAAGAGCCTCCTTCCTTTAAGGTTTTAGAAAAGTTTATGGAAATAAATGAAGGTGAAAGTAGATGTGTTGCCTGCTATATGTGTCAACAGGCTTGTCCTGTTCCTGAATTATTTAAAATAGAAGCAGTTCAACTTCCTAATGGAAAGAAAAAAGTGTTAAGATTTGATATGAACCTTATGAACTGCATGTACTGTGGCCTTTGTACAGAAGCTTGTCCTGTGGACTGTATTATCCACACTGATATATACGAAACAGCTACTTATCATAGAGCCGGTGGAGTAGCTCATTTAGAAGACCTTTCAAAAAGAGCTGAAGATTTTGATAGAAGAAGATTTAATGAGCCTGATAGAATTTGGATAGATGATGAAGAAAGAAGTAAGTTGTGGGGGCAAATTAAATGGAGCTAAATAATGTTGCATTTTGGACTTTTTCATCCTTAGCTGTTTTATCTGCTATAGGTGTAGTGTTTTTTAGAAACATAATCTATGCTGTTTTATCTCTTATTTCTACTCTCATAATGGTGTCAGGTCTTTTCTTTAATATGGGGGCTGAGCTTATTGGTGCCCTTCAGATCATCATTTATGCTGTAGCAATAGTTGTTTTCTATGTTTTAGTTATATCTACCGTTCCTGAAGACAAAGGACAAACTGTTGATGTGAATTATATGTTAGTTTCTTTACCTGTTGGGTTCCTTATCTTTATTGAACTTGCTTATGTAGCTCTATATGGAGCATGGAAGTCAAACACTGGTATGTTTACTCCAGAAGTAGTTAAAGAGATGGGTAATGTAAAAGCTGTTGCTTCAATGTTATTTACAAAATATTTATTTCCATTTGAAGTTGCTTCTGTAATCCTATTAGTTGCTATGATAGGAGCAATCATTATAGGAAGAAAAGATCATGTTTTAGATGAGGAGGCATAAGAATAATGGTTCCATATGAGTATTATGTAGTGCTAAGTGGTCTTCTTATGGTTCTTGGTTTAGTTGGTGTTATTGTTAGGAAAAACATTATTGCAATGCTTCTATCAACAGAGCTGATGTTAAACGCAGTAAACATTGCTTTTGTAGCATTTGATATGAAACTTGCCGATGTTTCTGGTCAGGTTTTTGTGTTCTTCATTCTAACAATAGCAGCTGCTGAAGCTGCAGTAGGTCTTGGTCTTATTATGGCAATTTACAGACTTAGAAAAGATGTTGATGTTAATACATTAACAGAACTAAAACTATAAGGAAGAGGAGCGACATGGAATACTTATGGATTATACCGTTCTCTCCACTGATTGCCTTCATTATTATTGGATTGTTCGGGTATAAATTTTTAAGAGAACCTTTAGCAGGTATTGTTGCTGTAGCAGGTGTTGCTATATCTGCAATAATATCTGTTATAGGTTTTATTCAGGTTGCTGCTTCAGGTGGCTACTATGATTTAAAGCTTTATACATGGCTTCCAATAGGAGATTACTCTGTATCTGTTAGTATACTCTGGGATCCTCTCTCTGCTTTAATGACCTGTGTTGTTACAGTTATTTCTACTTTTATCTTTATATTTGCAACTGGTTATATGAGAGGAGAACCTTCCTATCCTAGATTTTTTGCATATCTTTCTTTATTCGTTTTTATGATGCTTATGCTTACATTATCAGATAATCTTGTTCAGCTCTTCTTTGGATGGGAAGGTGTTGGATTAGCATCTTACCTTTTAATTGGTTTCTATCATCACAAAAATTCTGCTGCAGATGCGGCGTTTGAATCATTTATTACAAACAGGGTTGGTGACTGGTTATTCTTAACAGGAGTAATCCTTGCTTTTGTTACTTTTGGAACATTAGATTACATAGATCTGTTTAATAAACTTCCTGAAGCTGGATACTGGACTGTGACTGCTATTGCTCTGTTACTCTTTGGTGGTGCAGTTGGTAAATCTGCTCAGCTAGGGCTCCATATATGGTTACCTAACGCTATGGAAGGTCCTACTCCAGTTTCTGCATTAATCCACGCTGCTACAATGGTTGCCGCTGGTGTATATATGGTGGCAAGATTAATGCCTATCTTTGCAGCTTCAGAACTTGCTTTAGATGTAGTCTTATTTGTAGGTGTAGCTTCAGCATTCATTGCTGCTACTATGGGACTTGTTCAAAATGATATCAAGAGAATTATCGCTTACTCTACGATGTCTCAGCTTGGATATATGTTTGCTGCAGAAGGATTAGGTTTATTTAAAGCTGGAATGTTCCACCTAGCATCTCATGCTGTGTTTAAAGCGCTATTATTCCTAGCTGCAGGTTCAGTGTTAATTGGAATTCACCATATCCTCAACGTACAAAAAATGGGTCAGCTTAAAAAATATATGCCTATTACAGCAGCTACATTCTTAGTAGGTGCTCTTGCTTTATCAGGAATTCCTCCTTTTGCTGGATTTTTCTCAAAGGATCCAATTATTGAAGGAGCATGGGAAATAAATAAATTAGCATGGTTCTTCCTATGGGCAGGAGCTGGTTTAACTGCCTTCTATATCTTTAGACTCTATTTCCTTGCTTTTGAAGATGGAGATAGACTTGATCCTCATGTGAAAAAGCATGTAAAAGAGTCTCCTGCAACAATGACAGTTCCTTTAATAGTTTTAGCAACTGGTGCTGTATTCTTAGGTTTCTTTAAAGACTTTTTCTCTAATTTCTTAAGACCTTCTTTAGATCCTAATGTAATGCCTTTCTTAGAAGAGAAAACAAAAATATTAGTAGAAGAAGGGTTAGAAAGAGCTCATCATGTACATATAGCAGAAGATCCATGGCATTTCCTATGGCACTCTTTAACGTCACCTCTTGGTTTACTTGCTTTATTTACAGCATTAATTGGTATATTTATCGCTTATCTCATGTATCAGAAGAGAACTATTGATCCTAGACAGATTGCTAGAGACTTTAAACCTTTCTACCTTCTGTTCTATAACAGGTGGTACTTTGACTTTGTATACTACGCAATCTTTGTTTATGGATATCATAAGTTCTCTAAGATACTCTGGTTTATTGGTGATAAAACAATCATTGATGGAATTGTTGATGGATCTGCAAAAACATCTCTTGCTACAGGTGGAGTAGTAAGACTTTTACAAACAGGAAGAATAAGTGCTTATCTATTACAGATGGCAATTGGTATTTTAATCTTCCTTG
>JALWKR010000322.1 GCA_027081375.1 Persephonella sp. | reverse complement strand
TGTTCCGTCTTTAAATTCCACTAATCCATGAACAAGACTGTCAGGATGGATAACAACATCTATTTTTTCATAAGGAATATCAAAAAGATAATGAGCTTCTATTACTTCAAGTCCTTTATTCATTAATGTTGCACTGTCTACAGTAACTTTTTTTCCCATTTTCCATTTTGGATGGTTTAAAGCCTCCTCAACAGTGATACTCTCAAACTCTTCAATAGGTTTATCCCTAAAAGGTCCTCCTGAAGCTGTGAGAATTATCCTGTTTACATCTTCTTTTCTTCCTGTTAGTAAACATTGATAAATAGCAGAATGCTCACTATCTATAGGGAATATAAATCTATATCTATCTTTTAAAACCTCTCCAAGACAGATAATAGCTTCTTTATTTGCTGTTATAAGATTTTTTTCTTTTTCTAAAAGATAATAAGTAGGTTTTATCCCTGCTATTCCTGCAATACCGTTTATAAACAGGTCTATATCTAGGTTAGATATTTCTTTTAGACCTTCTTCTCCATACAAGTAGGTGATATCTTCATGTTCTAACAAATCCTTTTTAGCAGTATAAACATACTCAGGTTTAAACTCTTCTATCTGTTTTTTTAAAAGAGGAGATACTTTTGATGCTGCTAAAAGTTTTACCTTAAGTTTATCAGGGTGTTTTCTTACTATATCTAATGTCTGTGTTCCAATTGAACCTGTAGAACCTAGTACTGCTAATGTTTTCACTTCCTCTCCTTTAGCCTATAGTTGAGAATATATGGCCAAGGATCTCATTTTCATCTTTAGGACCTATAAGCTCTGCTTTATCATTAATAACTATTTTAGGAACAGCTGCAACATTATACTTCATAGCAAGTTCTGGAAAAGCATAACAATCTATAACAGTAGCAGTAATATAGTCAGAAACCATAGCAAAACTGTAAGCTTTTTCTATTGCAGGAGGACACCACCCACAGGAAGTCGTAACAAAAACCTTTATATCAACAGGTTTATCAATCTCTTCAACAAATTCTACTGTCCTTTCTGTTAATCTATACTCATTTCTTGATACCATCTCTATAGTCTCAATAAAAACATTAAACTCTCCACCTTCTGGCACTCCCATATATCTTATGCCGTAATCTTTAGTTTCTCCCTGAACAGAAATACAGGGAGCATCTAGACATTTTAAGCTGTCTAAAACGCTAAAAGAGATTTTATCTGAAAGGGAGGAAATCTCTTTCAAAAGTTCCTCAGCTTTATTAGAAAGTTCAGTATCGTTCTTTTTTAAAAGTATCCTAACTGGGTCTATTAGATTTTCAAACTTTTTTTTAAGGTGCTCTTTTACATTATCAGGAAGCATCATTTCTCCTGCTACGTGTTGTAAATTCTTAATTATAATATAAAAATGCTTCCTCATTCATCAAAATTATTCCTTTGATAGATCTAATGTTCTGTTAAAATCTTTGAGAAATCATATAAAAAGGAGTTACAGATGATAAAGTTTGAAGAAGCATTAAAGATAGTTTTAGAAAATACAAAAAATCTTCCTTACAAAAAAGTTTCAATTACAGAAGCTTTAAACAGAGTATTAGCTGAAGATATTATTGCAGATAGGGATCAGCCCCCTGCAGACAACAGTGGCATGGATGGTTTTGCTGTTAGATATGAAGATATAAAAGGAGCAACTGAAGATAATCCTGCTGTTTTAGAGTTAATAGGAGAAGCAAAAGCAGGAGGAGAACCCCCAAAAGTTGAGAAAGGAAAAGCTGCTGCTATTTATACAGGGGGATTAATTCCTGAAGGTGCAGATACAGTGATTCAAAAAGAGTTAACGAAAGTTGAAGATAATAAAGTTTTCATTTTTCAGGAGTTGAAAAAAGGAGCAAATATAAGAAAGCAGGGAGAAGATTATAAAAAAGGTGATGTTTTATTAAAGAAAGGAACAAAAATAAGGGAGGCAGAGATAGGAATACTAGCCTCTGTAAATAAGGCAACTGTTTATGTATATCAAAGACCTAAGGTAGGCATTTTAACAACAGGAGATGAGATTTTAGATATAGGAGAACCTATAACATCTCCTTC
>JALWKR010000321.1 GCA_027081375.1 Persephonella sp. | reverse complement strand
AGGCAGAGATAGGAATACTAGCCTCTGTAAATAAGGCAACTGTTTATGTATATCAAAGACCTAAGGTAGGCATTTTAACAACAGGAGATGAGATTTTAGATATAGGAGAACCTATAACATCTCCTTCGCAAATAAGAACCTCAAACACATATGCCCTCTATGCTCAGGTTTTAGCAGCAGGAGGAGAACCTGTAATATTAGGGTTTGCAAAGGATAATCCTGAAGATTTAAAAGAAAAATTAAGAAATGCTATAACATGCGATATTCTTATGACCACTGGAGGAGTATCTGTAGGAGAGTATGACCTTGTAAAAGATTTTGTTTGCACAGAACTTGGAGTAGAAATCCTGTTCTGGAAAGTTGCTCAAAAGCCTGGAAAACCCTTAGCATTTGGAGTGTGGGGAGAAGATAAAAGAAAACTATTCTTTGGAATACCTGGAAATCCTGTAGCTGCAATGTTTGTAACAGAAAGTTATGTAAAACCTGCAATTAGAAAAATGAGAGGGGAAGAAAAAGTTATAAATCCTATAGTTAAAGCAAAACTGTTAGGCGGGTATAAAAGAAAAAAAGGAGAAAGAAAAGAGTTTATCAGGGTCTCTGTTGAATTAACAGAAGAAGGCTTTGTAGCGAAAGCCTTTAGTAAGCAAGGTTCAAATATCCTTACAGGAATGGTTTATGCAAATGGATTTGGAATAGTAGATATAGGAGTTACAGAAATAAAAGATGGTGAGTATATAGATGTTATGCTTTTTGATACATCATTTATGTACAAAAGTCAGCTGTGAGAAAGAAATTTCCTGTTAAAAAAGAAAAAACACTGAAGCAGTACTTACTTGCATTTTTTGTACTGCTTCTTCTTTTTATATCTTTTCTTGTTATTTTAATATCAGTGCCGTATATATTCTTTTATTTTCTTAACATTTTTTCCTTAAAAATAGAATACTCTTTCCAAACATCATTAATATTCTGGCTTTCAGTAATAATTGTTCTCTGGATTGTCAAAATAACATCTATTTTTATCAACAAATAGAAAATATAAAACTGACATTTATTAGAAAAAACAAAACTTTTACATGATATTTTTGTTCTCAAGTTTTAGATTTATCTATATAAACCTAATTAGGAGGATATAAAATGGCAGAGCATAAGGATGAAGTTCTTTTAAAAATTAATAAAACATATGAGCCACCTAAAAGAGTTTTAGAAAAAGCATATATCACAAAAGAACAGTTTGATGAAATGTACAAACGCTCTATTGAAGACCCTGAAGGTTTCTGGGCTGAACTGGCAGAGAAAGAGCTTCACTGGTTCAAAAAATGGGACAAGGTTTTTGAATGGAATTTCCCTGAATACAAATGGTTTATCGGTGGAAAGCTCAACATAACCTATAACTGTTTAGACAGACACGTAATAAACGGCAGAAGAAATAAGCTTGCTTATATCTGGGTTGATGAGGATGGAAACGAAAAGAAAGTCACCTATGGGGAACTTCTTGAACTGGTTAATAAAATAGCAAACGGCCTTAAATCCCTTGGAGTAAAAAAAGGGGATAGGGTTGTTATTTATATGCCCCTTGTTATTGAACAGCTTGCAGCTATGCTTGCCTGTGCCAGAATAGGAGCTATACATTCTGTTGTTTATGCAGGTTTCAGTGCAAATGCCCTGAAAATGAGAATTGAAGATGCACAGGCAAAAATTGTTATCACTTCAACATGGACAAAAAGAAGAGGAAAAAAAATAGACCTTAAATCTGTAGTTGATGAAGCTGTAGATGGACTGGAGTTTGTTGAAAACATAATTGTTCTTCAGAGGGAAGGAGACCAGTTTGAGCTAAAAGAAAAAGAGATTGATTTTTATAAGCTCATAAAAGACAAATCTGCAGAATGTGAGCCTGAAATAATGGATGCAGAAGACCCTCTATTTATTCTTTATACATCAGGTTCCACAGGAAAACCAAAAGGAGTTTTACACACAACAGGGGGATATAACCTGTATACCCATGTGACAACCAAATATGTTTTTGATATCCATGAAGACGATATATTCTGGTGCACTGCTGACCCAGGCTGGA
>JALWKR010000320.1 GCA_027081375.1 Persephonella sp. | reverse complement strand
TATCTATGGGAATGTTCTTTGCCCCTGTAACTACTTTAGCCCTTAGAAATCTTGGAGAGAAAACATCCTTAGGAACAGGGCTAATGCACTACTCTCGTTTTGTAGGTGGTTCATTTGGAACAGCTATAGCTACAAATGAGCTTTACAAAAACACATATAAGCATTTTGAAGGAA
This sequence comes from Persephonella sp., assembly GCA_027081375.1. Taxonomy (GTDB): domain Bacteria; phylum Aquificota; class Aquificia; order Aquificales; family Hydrogenothermaceae; genus JAADDV01. The sequence goes on along the minus strand of JALWKR010000320.1, from coordinate 1,902 downwards.
TAAACTCCATGCAGGATTACAACTATGTGTCGTATTTCTTTCAGAAGTTAAAATCCTTTTTCAGCCTTTATATTTCTCCAGATATTTTAGATAAAAAGGTAAAAGCTTTAATCTATAAAGTTCAAGAGCTTCACAGTTTCTCCTTTGCCTTTCAAGATACTTTTTTTATTGCAGGATTATTTGGACTGCTAGGAGCTGTTCCAGTTTTATTTTTATTTTTTTCAAACTTAAGCAGACATAAAATTAAGACTTAAATAAAAATTTTTTTGATAAAATAAAATAAAAATTCAATTCAATAGAAATCTTTTTCATGAAAAAATTTTTCATATTTTTATTAACTTGTATCACAATATCTGCCTATGCTTTTACTGATATAAGAAAACACTATCCCTACTGGTTCTACAGGTATCTACTGGAAAAGAAAAATTTATTTCCTTTTTTAGATGAGTTTTTGAAACCTGTATCTGTTTTAGTATATAAAGAAAAAAGAAAATTGCTTCTGTGCAACAGATACGGTATTCCTGTAAAAAAGTTTTATGTATCCCTAGGAAGAAATCCTGTTGGTAAAAAAGAAAAAGAGTGGGATGGAAAAACTCCTGAAGGATTTTACTTTATAGAGTGGAGAAATAGATTTAGCGATTTTTATCTTTCCTTAAAAATATCATATCCAAACTTTGAAGATAAACTAAATGCTTATATCAAAGGATATAACCCTGGAGATTACATTATGATACATGGCTTTCCTAACTGGGCATTTTTGTATCCATGGTATCAGAAAATATTAAAGTATACAGACTGGACAAATGGCTGTATAGCTGTGTCTAATGAAGAAATAAAAGAAATCTGGGATTTAGTAGATGATTTTACTCCTGTAATTATAAAGCCCTGAGGACTTTAAGTCCTCAGGACACTTTTTTTGAAAAAAGCTTGGCTTTTAAAATTTTACCCATCTTAAAATGAACCATTTTCTTAGGTGGAACTTCCACAATCTCTCCTGTTTTAGGGTTTCTTGCTTTTCTTCCATCTCTCTCTTTTACTCGAAAAGAGCCAAGGCCTCTTATCTCTATTTTCTCTCCCTTTGAAAGAGCATCAATCATAGCTTCAAAGGTACCGTTTAAAATCTCACTTAAAACAGTCCTGTCAATGTGGGGAAATTTTTCAGCCAAGTATTCTAGTAACTCTGATTTTTTCACTTTCTCCTCCTCTCTTTATTCTGTTATTTGGGAAATTTCCAATCCCATCCTTTCAATCTGGGTTTTACATCTGTCACAGATTGGTTGACCTTCTTTTCCAACAGATTCATCATAAATCCAACATCTTGGACATTTTTCACCTTTAGCAAAGGTTACAGCTATTTTTGCTCCTTCCACTTTCTCTCCTTCTATACATACATCCCCTTCAGGAGAGCTGGAAAGTTCCACCTGTGATACAGTAAAAAAGAATTTAATCCAATCTAAACGCTCTTCAACAAGCTTTTTATAATCCTCAGGTAAACTAAGTATCACTCTAGCTTCGTAAGGATGTTTAATAAGATTTGATTTTCTTGCTTCTTCTAAAGCTTTTAAAACATCATCTCTTACAGCAAGAAGTTTTTTAAATATCTCTTCAATTTCTTCATTTATATAATCTTCATTTACTAGAGGCATCTCTTCTAAATGAACACTTTCTTTTACTGATGGGTTTATTTTTTTCACATGATCCCATACTTCCTCTGCAGTGAAAGATAAAACAGGAGCAAACAGCTTTGTCATAGATTCTAAAAGTTGGTAAAGGACTGTCTGTGCTGAACGTCTTTCTAAGGTATCAGGAGCATAAACATAAAGTCTGTCTTTTAGAATATCTAGATATATTGCTGAGAGATCAACAATAATAAATCTCTTTATCTCGTGATAAAACTTATGG
>JALWKR010000319.1 GCA_027081375.1 Persephonella sp. | reverse complement strand
AATGTCTTTCAAAATACTCCTCTCCCACTTTAAATAATAAAAAGTATAAAGGCAAAAGGGCATCCCAGAAAAACGTAAAAGTTATACCTATAAGGTGGAGTATTAGCGGTACTAAAAAAATGATAAATAAACCTTCTTCCATATTAGAAACTTTTATTCTAAATAAAAACTTAAACGCAGAAAAAAATATCCATAAAATAGCAAATAATCCTATTAATCCCCTTTCTATAAACTCAGAAATAAGAAAAACAGACTCATATCTTTCTCTGCCGTATATTTTCCATTCTTTGTCATGTTTATGTGGCAAATAACTTCCACACCTTATTCCATGTCCTATTAAGATATTAATCCAGTTTTTTTCTTTTATATCTGTCTTTATAATATCAATGGCATCCAGAAATATTACATATCTACTGCTTGTTATCAGATTTAAATCTTTTTCTAGAGAATCTGATTTTTTTAGTACTTTGTTTAACTGCTGAAATCTGTAATCTTTGTAAGACATGAATGTGTAATCAGCTACAGAAAATACTACTAAAAAAACTAAAAGTGAAACAAATTCTTTAGTTTTAAGTATTTTGTTTTTATATAAAACAATTCCTATAAGGAAAAGTCCTATCACAAACTCTAAAAAAGCTGTTCTTCTAAAAGAGAAGATCACAATGAAAGAGAAAACAATCATCAAAAAGAAAAAAAGATAAGACAACTCTTTTCTATTTTGTTTATAAAAATATAGCCCTGCTAAAAAAGAGACTATAGAAAAAACAGCATAAAAATGACCTGTTTCAAAGGAACTTCCCCATAAAAGAAGAGTTTTCCCTTCATGTAAGTATCTATAAATAGCAACAGGAATAAGAATAATTCCGAAAAAAATAAATGCTTTTATAATACTGTTTCTAAGCCAAAGGAAATTAATATTTTTTACCTTAAAAAAGTAAATAAATTGAAAAAAACCTTCTTCTATGCTCTTTACAAAGAATTGTCTATTGAAAATAAAAGTTGAGATAAGGGTATCAGCAGCATATATAAAAATTGGGAAAGAAAATTTTCCTGAAAGGTTTTTATCTTTTAATAATGTGTATACGGTATAAATAAGACCTAAAGCTAAAAGAATTTCAAAAACAGAGATAGATATAAAAATTGATATAGTAAGTAACAATATATAAACTTCTCTGTGCATAACTTACCTGTAAAGATTAATCTTCAGGGAATATAATAGTTCTAACTTTCCCTTTTTTACCTTTTACCTCAACAGTTCCTGTTTTTATATCATAAACAATAATATCTCCTTCGATAATATTGGAATTTTGTTTAATTTTTGCATTTCCTTTTAATGTTATTTTATCCTCTTCTAGAATAGCTAGATTTGCATTACCTTCTATACTTTTTCCCTTTGAAAATCTAACGTTACCTTTAGCTATAACTTTCTCAAGTTTTCCTTTTTTTCCTATATAAACATCAAGTTCATTAGATTTTATCTTTATATCTCCTCTTTTTATAGAAACATTTCCTTTGTATACAGCTAAATTTTCTTTCTTTTTAAATACTAATTGGTCTGCTTCTATAACAATAGGAATAACCTTTTTTGTTTTTCCATAGGAAAGTGTGATAAAAACCAGTAAAAGAAAAATTATTATTTTTTTCATTTAGGAACCTCTGATAATAGATTTTACTTTTTCTAACTGTAAAATATCATTTTTCAGGTCTACAAATAGATTTTTACCGTAGGTTGTAAAAGTTTTTATTTTTATTAGAACATCATTATCGTTTTCCGCTACTTTTTTTAAAAGGTCTATCTTGACTACTGGAGTTTCTATAATTAAATCTTTACTTAGAAAATTTACATTTCCATCAAGAAGGAGAGTATTATTCTCCTTAGAAAAGATTGCCTTCTCAGATTTAATATTCATTGCATCTCCTTCTTTTATATAGGACAGCAAAAATTTATTTATATACATCTGGGAACCTTCATCTATCAGTTTTAAACCTCTGACAATAAATCTGTTTTTTCCTTTTCCAACAACTAAAAAATCCTGTATCTCTGATTTTCCAAAATTTAAAGACAAAATCTTTGATCTTGTATATCTGTCTTGAATCTCTTTAAACAAAAAACTTCCAATAAAAACAATGAGGAGAATTGGAAATATTTTTTTACTTAACTCTTTTTCCTTTTGCTTTCTTCCTTTATCTTCCTGTAGTCCCATTTTCTACTAAACATCTCCTCAAACATTTTTATGTACAGGTCTCCCTCTTCAGAAGAAGCCTTCTCTTTTATGTACATTGTTGGTCTGTGAAGAATTTTGTTTATTACAGATTTCATAGCAAGCTCAATTCTTTCTCTTTCTTTTTCATTTAAATAAGGCATCTGGCTAAAGAGTTTTTCCAGTTGATATTTAACAACTTCATCTGCGTAGTTTCTTACCTTAGCTATAGCTGGAGCAGCTTTTCTCTGATTTAACCATTTTTCAAACTTAGCAACCTCTTGTTCTAGCATAATTTCAGCAGCTGCTGCAGCAACCTTTCTTTCCTGAAGATTTTTATCAACTACAGATTTAAGATCATCAATGTTGTACAGATAAATATTTTCAATTTCATTTACATCTTCAGAAACGTTTCTTGGAACAGATATATCTATAATAAAGATAGGTTCACCATGTCTCTTTTTATTTATCTTTTCAAAATGTTCTTTCCTTAGAATAGGCTCTTTTGCTCCTGTTGAAACAATGATAATATCTGCTTCAGGTAAAAACTCATAAAGTTTATTAAAAGAAATTGCACTTCCGCCAAATTCTTCTGCAAGCTGGACTGCTTTTTCAAAAGTTCTGTTTGAAACAAATATATGTTTAACTCCTGTTGAAGCCAAATGTCTCGCAGCAAGTTCAGCCATTTCTCCTGCACCAAGAAGAAGAACATTCTTTTCTGATAAATCCCCAAATATCTTTTTTGCAAGTTCAACAGCAGCATAGCTTATTGATACAGCCCTTTTACTTATACCTGTGGAGGTTCTTATCCTTTTTGATACATTTAAAGCCTTATCAAACAGTTTTGTTAGTATATGTCTTACAGTTTTGCTTTCTCTTGCTATTGAAAATGAATCTTTAAACTGACATACAATCTGAGGTTCCCCAATTACCATAGAATCAAGACTTGCTGAAACTCTGAAAATATGTTTAATGGCTTCCCTGTCTTTATAGAAAAAAATATGATTTTTTAATATATCTTTATTTAGATCTGATATTTTTGAAAATACATCTAAAATCCATTTATATGCTTCTTCTAAGTTATCAGAAACACCGTAGACTTCTACTCTATTACATGTGGATAGAAGGCATATCTCATAAATATGCTGATTTTCAGAGAGTTTATCTAGAACAGATTGAATTTCTTCATCTTTTATTGATAGTTTCTCTCTTATTTCAACTGGGGCGGTTTTGTAGTTAAGACCTGTAGCAAAGATTTCCATAATATCCTCTCTATTCAATTGAAGGATTACTTCTACGTAAAGGTTTCAAAGTATTATAATATGAAAAGAAAAAAAGATTAGTCAAACAAAAATAAAGAGGTTGATGTTTAAATGTTAAATCAACGGGAACATTGGGGTTCAAGAATTGGGCTTATTCTTGCTGTAGCAGGTAATGCTATTGGACTAGGAAACTTTTTAAGGTTTCCTGTGCAGGCTGCTGATAACGGTGGCGGAGCGTTTATGATACCTTACATGATTTCTTTTATTCTCCTTGGAATTCCTCTTGTCTGGGTAGAATGGGCTTTAGGTAGATACGGTGGAGAAAGGGGACACGGAACAGCGATAGCGGTTTTTGACCTTATATGGAAAAAACCTTTTGCTAAATATCTAGGAATTTTAGGGGTTATTATTCCTCTTGTAGTTGTTGTTTACTACACATATATAGAAAGTTGGACTCTTTTATACTCATTTTTCAGCCTTATAAATAAGCTTCCTAGTACACCTGTTTCAGATGGTCTGCAGGATTATCTAAAACCTTTTGAAAACTTTTTGGCGTCGCTAATAGGGGCTAACTCAAGTAGTGAAGTATTTCTAAATCCACCATGGTATACATACCTGTTTTTTGTTATTACTCTCCTACTAAATCTTTACATACTTCACAGGGGAGTTTCTGCAGGTATAGAGAAAGTAGCTAAATTTGCTATGCCTACTATCTTTATAATGGCTTTTCTCCTTCTTGTTAGAGTTTTTACTCTAACCTCTCCTGAAGGAAGAAATCTTTTAGATGGATTAGGTTTTTTATGGAACCCTGATTTTTCTGCTTTAAAAGATCCCAAAGTATGGCTAGCAGCAGCAGGACAGATATTTTTTACTTTAAGTATAGGCTTTGGTGCTATTCTTACATATGCTTCTTACTTAAAGCCTAAAAGCGATATTGCATTAAACGGTTTAGCATCTGCCTCTGTTAATGAGTTTGCAGAAGTTATCCTTGGTGGTTCTATTGCTATTACTGCCTCTGTAATATTTTTTGGTATAGCTGCTACTCAGCAGATAGCTTCTCAGGGGGCTTTTAATCTTGGTTTTATGGCTCTACCAGCTATATTTGCAAATATTCCTTATGGAGAATTTTTTGGATTTATATGGTTTTTACTTCTTTTCTTTGCAGGAATAACATCGTCAATAGCTCTAATGCAGCCTGCAATAGCATTTTTAGAAGATGAACTAGGTTTTTCAAGAGACAAAGCTGTTATAACTTTAGGAATATTCCTATTTATATCTGCAAATATACCTATCTTCTTAAAAGGAGCATTAGACGAGCTAGATTTCTGGATCGGAACATTTTCTCTGGTTATATTTGCACTACTTGAAACCATTACATTTGTATGGATTTTAGGAAGTAAAAAAGCGTGGGAAGAGTTAAATAGATATGCTGATATAAAAGTACCTAAAATCTTTTACTATATTCTTACCTATATATCTCCTGCATTTCTTATAGTTATTCTTCTTTGGTGGACTTTTACAGACCTACCTACGAAACTTGTTCCTAATAATATAAATGCATGGATAGCTAGAGGATTTATCCTTTTAACAGTTATTATTGGTGTAATTCTTGTAAAAATTGCCTGGGAGAAGAAAAATGGAAGGACATCTTCTTAATACGCAGGGAGCTATATTTATGGCTATTTCATGGGGAATAGTTATTGGATTAAATATATTCTCATTTTATAAAATCCTGTATAATAATAGCAAAAACAAGGATATGGAGGAATAAATGGCAGTAGAAAGGACACTTATGCTTATTAAACCTGATGCAGTGAGAAAAGGAGTGGAAGGAAAGATTATTGCTCACGTTCAGGAAAAGGGATTTAAACTTTTAGCTTTAAAAAAGTTAAAGTTAACAAAAGAACAAGCACAACAATTTTATATTGTGCATAAAGATAGACCTTTTTATGATGAGCTATGTGAATTTATGTCTTCTGGTCCTATTGTTGCTATGGTTTGGGAAGGAGAAAATGCTATCTCAAGAATTAGAGAGATAATGGGAGCAACAAATCCTGAAGAAGCTGCAGAAGGAACTCTCAGAAAACTTTATGGAACAAACGTGGGAGAAAACGCTGTTCATGGTTCTGATTCTCCAGAATCAGCTACAGTTGAAATACCATTTTTCTTTAGCAGGTTAGAAATTGTTGAATAAAAAGTTTTTTGACTTTTTAACATTACTTTTGCTGGGGATTTTAGCTGGTTTTAATATATTTGTTACATTTATTTTAACTCCCCAGCTTTTCTCTCATTTTAACCACAGATTAGCAGGAGAGATAACAAATCTAATATTTCCGTACTATTTTGCATCAGGATGGATAATAGGGATTGTTATATACACGTTAATAGCAGTTCAATCTGTAAAAGATAAGTTTATTGTTAAAAAACTTAAGGCCTTTGTTGTCGGGCTAACAGTTCTTATCCTTTTATATATGGCTCAGCACAAAACTTTACTTCCTATAGGGCAAAACATAAATAATCAATACTATGCCCTTTTAGATGAAGGAAAAAAACAGGAAGCTGAGACTCTTAAAGAAAAATTCAAAACTGTTCATATGATTTCAAGTACTGTAAATATTTTATCTTTAGTTATCATTTTATTCCTATTTTACAACTACGTTTCAAAAAAAGAAGAATAATAACTTAAAAATCTTCTTCCTTTTTCCGATAAATTGAATAACTGCTTAATAAACAATATATTTAAGAAATAGGAACCTAAGTATAACTGCAGGAAAAAATAAAATGAAACATAAAATTTTTAACTATTTTAAAGAGCTAAAGGAAAACACTCTAGCTTCTTTTGTTGGTCTGTTTATTAAAACAGATCCAAAGCTTGTTTTAACAGATTTAACAGAAGACAAAAAAAAAATAATAGAAGATAAAATTAGCCATATATTAGAGAAATCGAAAGAGATTGAAGAGGTTATACCTGACTTTAATGAAAAATATTTGTATGCAGAAGGGGAAGATTTTGCTTTATTTATCTATTTTGTAAAAAGAGATGTTGCTGTATCTTCCATTTTTTTGGAAAAGCCTAAGTTTGCAGTTATTTTATTAGAACACGAGATTTTAGCGAAAAAAATAAAAGATATATCCAGTATAGAAGATTTATCTTTTGATATTGCTGAAATTGAAAAGTTTGAAAAAGAAAGTAAACCTAAGGAGACAAAAGAAGATACTGTTGATATTGAGGAGTACATAGGTAATATTGACAGATTCGAAGAAAAACATAGTGAAGAGAAAGAAAAGCAAGAAACTAAGGGAGAAGAGATTATCCAGAACTCTTCCTATGAAGAGTTCTTTATGCAAGAAAATTTAAAAGAAAAAGAGGAAAACTGTGAAATTATAAAAGAGGAAGAAACAGTTGGTGAAGAAGCAGAAGAGGTTCCATCTTTAGAAGACCTTATAAAAGAGTCTATTGAAGAATATGAAAGAAAAAAAGATTTAGATAAAAACTTAAAGGAAAATATAAAAAGAGAAAGAGAACAAAAAGAAGAGTTTATAGATCCGATAATACTAGAACATATAGAAAAAGAGTTTGTTAAAGAGATAGGACCTATAGCTAAATTAATATTAAATAGGAAAATGTCCGAATTAAATATAGATCCTAATAGGTTAAAAACAGAGGATATTATTACTTTGATACATGAGCTTGCAAAAGAAATACGTATAGAAGAAAAAAAGGAAAAGTTCATAAATGAAGTTAATGATTTGTTATAATGAATGAATATATTGAAGAAGGGAGGAAATTATGGCAAGAAACTTCAACGAAGTGCTCAATACGGTTATAAGGGATTCTGGAGCAGAAGGGGCTGTACTTGTTAGTCCTGACGGTCTTGCAATAGCGTCAGTATTACCTGCAAACGTTGATGAAGATAGGGTTGCAGCAATGGGAGCTGCCATATTATCCCTTGGGGAGAGAGTGGCAACAGAATTAGACAAAGGAGAGCTTGAGCAACTTTATGTTAAAGGAACAAAAGGTTATATGATTTTTACTGGTATAAAGGATTTAGCTGTATTAGGAGTTTTAGCTCCTGCTGATGCAAAACTTGGTTTACTATTAATGGAAATAAAGAGAGCTGCAAAACAAATTGAAGAACTCTTAGGATAAAAAAATGGCTATAGCAGGAAATTTAGAAGTATTTAACTTCATTGATATTTTCCAGATTTTAAGAAAGGATAAAAAAGACGGCATTCTTGTTGTTGAGAATGAGAATAGAAAGTTTGCCGTTTATTTCAAAGAAGGAAATATACTTTATATAAGGGAAGTTGCGAAAGTTTTTTATATATACCTTGATGTAGATTTTGATCAGGTATTAGAAAAAGAAGGAATATCAAAAGAGGATTTATATAGAGTCTTGGTTGCGAAACTTCCCCTTCTTTTAGCTGTAAAAAAAGGAAAGTTTTCCTTTACCCCTGGATTTATTAGATATCCTGCTGATATAGAGCCAATAATTCCTATCGAAAAGATAATAATGTATCTTAGTAGACAGTTAAGTCAAGATGAGGTTGAGAGAAAAATTTCTGACCTAAACCTTGTTTTTGAAAAAAATAAAGACTGGCGTATTTTAGCAGAAAAGGCTCATCTAACAGATACAGAAAAGAAAATATTAGACTACATAGATGGGAATAGAACTGTTAAGCAAATAATGGAAGAAGCAAAAGTTAAACAGCTAACATTAGAGAGAGCTTTATACGGCTTCTTAGCAACAGGAATTATTTCTAGAAAGAAAAAGGTAAAAAGAAAAGTAGGATTCAACCTAACTAAAAATCTATTAAGAAAGATAGTAGAGAGGATAAAAGGACTATAATGGGAGACAAAGTTCAAAAACAAATAAAAATTGTTGTTGCTGGACCTTATGCTGCAGGGAAAACCCAATTTATAAACACCGTAAGTGAAATTCAAACTGTAAAAACAGAAGCAAGAACAACAAAAGCTGATGAGAAAGAAGTGAAATCCCACACTACTGTTGCAATGGATTTTGGAAAAATAACTATTGATGATGAACATGTTCTTTATCTTTTTGGTACTCCTGGTCAATCTAGATTTGATTTTATGTGGGATATTTTAGGAAAGGGAATGTTAGGTTTAGTTGTTCTTGTAGATTCAACAGATCCTTCAACTTTTCATGAAGCAAGAAAAATAATTAACTTTTTTGAATCTAGATATCCAGCTCCTTTTGTTGTTGGATGTAACAAGCAAGATTTAGAAGGAGCATGGGATCCTGAAGATATAAGAACGGCATTAGATTTAGATGAAGATGTTAAAGTGTTGCCCCTTGTAGCTTTAGATAAAGAAAGTGTTAAGAATGTTCTTCTAACGCTTCTGGAAGAGATAGCAAAATATATTTAACTATTAAGGTTATATCTTAAAGACTTTAAACACCCAAACGCAATAAAACGAAGAGATTTAAAACTTCTTTTAAAGGCTGATATTTTGGGAAAGATAGATATAACTCTAAGAGATATAATTCAAGAAATTCCCCCTAAGTTTATTCAGATATTAACAGGAAAGAATGCTAAAAAGCTTTTAGATACTTCCTTGCCAGAAGTAAAAGAAAGAAGAGCTGATTTTCTTGTTGAACTAGAGGATAACTCTATTTTTCATTTAGAACTACAAACCCATAACGATAAAAATATGCCCTTTAGAATGCTTGAGTATTTTATTCTCATCTCTTCCAAGTATCCAAACAGAAAAATAAAACA
>JALWKR010000318.1 GCA_027081375.1 Persephonella sp. | reverse complement strand
ACTGTATGGTTAATGAATGAGATTAAAAAGAGATTTGATTTTGATGAGAATGCAGAAGTATCTATTGAGATAGATCCAAGACATGTAGATAGAGAAAGAATATTTCTCCTAAGAGAGATAGGTTTCAACAGAGTTAGTTTTGGTATTCAGGACTTTAACCCTAAAGTTCAGGAGGCTGTTAATAGAATTCAGCCTGAAGAGATGATTTTTAACGTTATGGAATGGATAAGAGAAGCAGATTTTGAAAGTGTAAATATAGACCTTATATATGGACTTCCTTATCAGACGCTAGAAACATTTTCAGAAACTATAGATAAAGTAATAAAACTAAATCCAGATAGAATTGCAAACTTTAACTATGCACATGTTCCATGGCTTAAAAGACTTCAAAGAATGATAGATGAGTCTGCTCTTCCACCACCACAGGAAAAACTTGATATTCTAAAAATGACTATAGAGAAGCTAACAGATGCAGGATACATATTCATAGGTATGGATCATTTTGCAAAACCTGACGATGAACTTGCTGTAGCTCAAAGAGAAAGAACCCTCCACAGAAACTTTCAGGGATACACAACCCATGCTGAAGCAGAACTTATAGGATTTGGAGCTACATCTATTAGTATGCTTTATGATGCTTATGCTCAAAACTTTAAAAAATTAAAGGATTACTATGAAGCTATTGAAGAAGGAAAACTCCCAATAGAAAGGGGATTTATATTAGATGAGGATGATATTTTAAGAAGAGATGTGATTATGAGATTAATGTCTCACTTCCAGCTTTATAAAAAAGAGATAGAGGATAAATACAGTATTGTTTTTGATGAATACTTTGCTCCTGAAATGGAAGAGTTAAAGGAGTTAGAAAAAGATGGTCTTATAAGAATATATCCAGACAGAATTGATGTTACCCCTGCAGGAAGGCTTCTTATTAGAAATATTGCTGTTACTTTCGATAAGTATACTAAGGCTAAAAAGGAAAAAAGATTTTCAAAAGCTATATAAAGATGGATTTATCTTTTTTAAAAGATATAAAAGGAATAACCAATAACTCAAAAGAAGTTAAAGAAGGATATCTCTTTGTTGCTATAAGAGGAACATCTGTTGATGGTCATAACTTTATAGATGAAGCTGTAAAGAAAGGAGCTAAATATATTGTTTTAGAGGATAAGGAGAAGAAAAAGGAGATAGAAAAGAAGTATCCCTATGTAAAAACGTTTTTAGTAGAAAACGCAAGAATAGCGCAGGCTATTATTTCTAAAGAATTTTTTGGAAATCCAGATAAAAACCTTACAGTTGTTGGGATTACAGGAACTAATGGAAAAACAACAACTTCCAATCTTATATATCAGTATCTAAATCTTTTTAATAAAGATGCAGGAATAATAGGAACTATAGAATACAGATTTAAAAATAGAGTTTTTTCTTCAGGAAGAACAACTCCTGACTCTATAGAGTGGTTTTCTCTACTAAAAGAGATGAAGGATTTAGGAGCTGAATATGTTGTTTCTGAAGTCTCTTCCCATGCTGTAGATCAGTATAGAATATACGGAACAAAATTTTCCGCTGCAGTTTTTACCAACTTAACTCAAGACCATCTTGACTATCACAAAACGATGGAAAACTACTTTCTAGCTAAAAAAAGATTTTTTGAATATGTATTAGAAAAAAATTCTGATGCTGTCTGCGTTGTAAATACAGATAATAACTATGGGAAAAGAATATTTAACGAGCTAAAGGAAATAGGAAAAAATGTTTTCTCATATGGAAGAAAGCAAGCTAATTACATAATAGAAGATGTTGATATGTCTCTAAAAGGGACAAAGTTCAACTTAATGTTTAAAGGAAAAAAATATTTGCTTGAAACCAAACTACTTGGGGAGTTTAACGTTTATAATCTTACAGCAGCGATATCAACTCTTCACAGTTTAGGTTTTCCTTTAGAGGAATTAGTTGAAAAAGCTTCCAATCTAAATCCAATAAAAGGTAGATTTGAAACTGTTTACAGTGGAGATTTCCTTGTAGTTAACGATTATGCCCATACTCCTGATGCCTTAGAAAATATTTTAAGAAGCCTAAAAAAAATAAAACACAATAGATT
>JALWKR010000317.1 GCA_027081375.1 Persephonella sp. | reverse complement strand
TAAGATTTGGAATCCCTGGAGTATCAAACACTGTATCTTATCCTTCTGAGTATAATAATGAACTTCAAGCTCCTGTTCTCTGGGGAACAAAAAGAATCGGTCCTGACTTAATTAGGGAAGCAGCGGTTCACAATGTAGGATGGCAGGTAGCACACCTTTATAATCCTCTTTACACCTCTCCTGGTTCAAACATGCCTGGATATCCTTGGTACTTTACAAAGGATAAGAATGGAAACATTGTTCCCAATGAAAGAGGTTTATCTTTACTTGCGTATATAATGTGGCTTGGTAGCTGGGAAGTAAAACCTCCTAAAGACTTTAGAATAGAAGCTAAGGCTGTTGAAACTGCTACTCCTGGAGCAACGGAAGCTGAAACAGCTCAGGAAGAAAAAGCTCCAGCTAAGGAAGAAAAAGTTGCAGCTGCGACACAGGAAGAAAAAGCGGCAGCTCCTGCGGGAAAACCAAATGGCCAGCAGATATTCCAATCTAAAGGATGTACTGCATGTCACCAAGCAGCAGTTGATACAGTGGGACCATCTCTCAAGAAAATAGCTGAAGCTTATGCAGGTAAAAAAGATGAGCTTATTGCTTTCTTAAAAGGTGAGCATGATGCGATTGTAGACCCTGCAAAATTTGCAGTAATGCAACCACAACTTTCAACAACAAAAGCTCTTTCTGATGAAGAAAGAGATGCACTAGCTGAGTTTATACTCAGCCATAAATAAAAACTATGGGGCTTTAAGCCCCATTTTTCCTCAAATGGAGGTGAAGTTTGAATGAAAATAACTGAAAGAACAGTAGCCCTTCTAATACTGTTTATCTTTCTATTTGTAGTGGGAACTATCATAGCAGTTAGAACTGTTGCTTATCTTGAAGCTGGAATGGCAGGTTCTGAACTAAAAGGATTCCTTGTTGAAGTTATAGCTTATGTTGTAGGTTTAACTGGTTGGTTAGCACTGTTTATCTACTCCTATATGAAAGGAGATTTCAAAGACATAGAAGGGCCTAAATATGAACTTTTAGAGATGGAAGAAAAAGTTGTAAAAGCAGAAAAAGAAGGAGGTAAGTACTAATGGCTTCACACTTAGAAAATACAAAAGCAGTTGATAAGATTACATATATGACTGATGCTGTTCCTACATGGTGGATGTTATTCTGGATTGGATACATCCTATTTACTGTAGCTTACATTGTTTTTGACTGGATACCTGATTTCTTAGGATGGCTCCAAATTCTTGGACAAGGACCTGAAGCTGCAGACAAATACATCTGGATGAGAGAGCTTTTAAGAAACCAGTAGAGATATAGGGGGATGTTTTCTCCCCCTTTTTATTCTCTGATTTCTTTTAAAATTTCAAACTGCTTATCTGTTATAAACTCTCCTAAAATACTTTCATCTTTTTGAGAAAGATTTTCAAACTGAATTCCTACCTTAGATAAAGGACCTTTAGAAATAATATGAACTACTTTTCCTCTCAGTATAAGGTTATTTTTAGGTAAAGGAATTTTAAGTTCTATCTCATCTCCTACATTAATATTCTTTTTATCTTCAATATATAATCCAACACCATTCACAGAAATATCATCTATAATCCCTTCTATAAAAGTGCCACCATACTTAATAATAGTTTTTGGTTTTTTATTTAAACGAACTCTTATACATTTTCTCTTTTCCTGAGGTAAATCTGTTAGTTGAAACTCATCTAGAATAAGAATACCCTCAAAAGGATTAATTTCCCTTATTTTTCCTTTCAATACTTTAGAAGGATGACCTATTTTCATATACACATACTTATCCTTTCTAAAAGGTTTTTTTAAGCAGGTAGAGATGTCTAGAGTAATTGTATGAACTGAAACATCCTTTATTGAACCTTTACATATAATTGCAAGTTCTTTGTAGTAGGTAATAATCTCTAGTTTTTGTTTATGCTTCTTGTAATTTCTAAGTAATGTAAGGATTGTTTTTATTTCTTCCTGTCTTTGTTTGTTTTTTACCTCATCTATCTCTTTTTTTAGTTTTTCTATATAGTCAAGATGAGCTTTATCAATTGTGTGTACATATTCTTCTATTACAGTGATAAAGGCTTTTATATAGATAATATTTTTATTAGTATCTATAATGTGATCTATATAATCTTTTAGAAATTTAAGATAAGCTTTGGAAAGGGCAGGTTTTATATTTATATTTTTTTCTAAAGATCTATACAAAGTTGTATAGAGCTCATTTAAAACTGTTTTTTCATTCTCAAAATTAAAAGATAAATCGTAAATTTTATTTACTAAGCTGGTTACATATCTGTCTTCTTTTAAATTTTGAGGAAGTTCTTCTAGCAAGTAATGAATAAACTTTTCTTTATATGAGGTAAAATACTTTCTATCATCTAGCAGTAGCTTATACTGTTCTTGTAAGCTCTTCATTTAAACTTCTTATAAGCTCCTTTATATTTTTTGGTTTACTAAAGTAAAAACCTTGGCCATAATCAACACCAATCTCTTTTAAAGCATCTTTTGTTTTTTTGTCTTCAATAAATTCTCCAATTGTTTTTAAATTATGAAACTTTGCAAAACTAACAATTAATTCAACTAACTTTCTTCTTTCATTTGAGTTTGTGATATCCCTAATAAGATTACCGTCAATTTTAAGAAAATCTATTATACCTAATATTGATAAATCTTGAACTAATTTTATAGATGAATAACCTGTTCCAAAATCATCTATAGCAAAAGTTAATTTGTAATCTTTCTTTAGAAATTTCAGGAACTCAACATTTTCAAGTAGTGACTGCTCTGTTAGTTCTACGATTATTTCTATGTTTTCTTTTTTAGCTTTTTCCACCGTGGATATAAGGGATTTCACAAAATCACTTGAAGATAAAGAAATAGGACTTATATTCACAAATATTTTTGTTTCTTTTCCCAGTTTTTTTAGTTCTGGAAGTTTATTTACTATCTTTTTAAGAACTTCAAAGTCAAAACTTTTTATAAGTTTCATATTGTAGATAAGGTTTATGAAATCCTCTGCAACAATGGTTTTATCTCCATCATATATTCTTGATAGAACTTCGTAAGCTATGATCTTATTCTCAGATAAATCATAAATTGGCTGAAAGTATAGCTCTACGTTACCATTAGAAAATACTTTTTCCAGAGTTTCTATTAACGATGTTTCTTTATTTATTTCTTGTTTTAAAACATTCTTTAGTTCTTCCTGCTTTAATATAAATATTTTTGGAAGACTGCTTTTAGATTTTTCAACAGAGTAATCTATTATTTTCATAAGTTCTTTTTTGTTTTTTACATTTGAAAGTTCTATTAAAGATACTGAAACTCCAAATTTTAAATCAAAGTTATCCCTTCTAACTGTTATCTGCTCAATTTCTTTTTTTAAGTATTCAGCATACTGATACATTTTTTCAGGGGGTTTTTCTAAAAGAATATAAAACTCTCCAGAGTAACCTTTAATAAAAGATGCGTTTTTATAGTCAATGATCTCTGAAAGTTTAGAATCAATGATATCTATTATTTTGTCGCCGATTTCTTCTCCGTAAAATCTGTTTATAGTTCCAAGATTTAACACATTTATTACAACAAGATACATATCCTTTTTTTCAGTCTCCCTTAAAATGTGTTCAACGAAGATTGACTTTTTATTTTTGAAAAAGTATGTATAAGTATTATTTAGATAATCTAAAAGCTTAAAAGATGCATTTATTATATTGTTATAAGCGAAGTATGCTTCTACATACTCACGATCTTTAATGTAGAAAATTAAACTTTTTGCATACATATGAAGATCTTTATGAAGTTTCTTTATTATGTTTAATGTATCTTTTTGAGAAAACTTTATTTTGAAATCAAAGCTTTCAATAACACTTGTAAATTTACAGTTCTCAACTTCAATAGCAGGATATAATTTTTCTTTTCCCTTTACATACATAAGGAATTTAATTAACCACGATAGATGAATTTTTCCATATGGGGAAATATGGTTTTTTTCAATATTTCTTATATCCTTAATATGATGGTCAATATTTTTTAGCATATAACCTTTTGCGTGAGCATTTATAGCTTTGTCAAAGAATGTGCTTAAATCTGGTGCAAGAAGTAAATACTTTTCAGATTCTAATATCTTTGTATATAAAGAATCCTTTATAAAGATTAAACTGTGTAATATTGTTTCAAATGGAATTCCTATTTTCCCATGATATTTCCCTAATATCTCAAAATCTCTTTCTATTTCATTAATATTTTTATTAAACTCTTTTATTAAGAAATCTCTTACTGAATAAATTATCTTGTCTAAATTTTCTTCTGTTCCAAAAGTATCAAGGAAAAATTTATTTTTTAAAACCTTAGTTTTATACTCTTCAATAGATTCACATAAAAACTCCTCTAAAAATCCTAATGTAATCATCTTTTCAACCTTCTTTATTCTAGTTCTATTTTTACAGGATCAAGAGGAGTTTTTGTTAAAACCTCAACTCCTCCCTTCCTAGCAACTACTATATTTTCTAATCTCACTCCCCCCTTTTCAGGAATATATATTCCTGGTTCTATTGTAAAGACTGTATTTTCTTCTATTATCTCATCACTTTGAAAAGATATTCTTGGAGCTTCATGTATGTCTATTCCAACTCCATGTCCTGTTGAATGGATAAAATAATCTCCATAGCCGTATTTTTCTATAACTTTTCTCGCTGCTAAATCTATCTCTTTTGCAGTTACTCCAGCTTTTACAACACTAACTGCTTCTAAATGAGCTTCCTTTACAATATTGTAAATTTTTATAAGCTCTTTATCTACATTTCCAATAAAAATTGTTCTAGTAAAATCTGAACAATATCCTTTATATTTCATTCCCATATCTATAAGAAGAAGAGAGTTATTTTCTATAGGAAAATCTGAAGTTTCATAATGAGGTATGGCAGAATGCTTACCTGAAGCAACAATTGCAGGAAAGCTTTCCCCTGTCCCTCCTTCTTCAAAAATATAGTTAATAATCATTTTCCTTATATCAAGTTCATTTTTTGCGTTTGGAATATAATCTAAAAGTTTTTTAAAAATATTGTCTGTCTTTTCAACAGCTTCTCTTATTATATTTATTTCTTCTTCTGTTTTTGTCACCCTGAAAGGTTTTAAAAAGTTTTCAAAACCAACAAGTCTTTCTTTTAGAGATGTTCCTTCTATTAATTTTTCATAAAAAGATATTGTTACTTTATCTTTTTCAAAACCTATTTTTTTTCCACCAAGTTCAAGAAGAATTTCTTTTAGGTGCTGAATCTGATTTTTGTTTTTTTTCCCTAAGAGAATAACATCCCAATCTTTTAGCTTTTCTTTTGCTCCGTGATAGTATCTTGAATCTGTTATAAAGTACTTTTTTTCAGGAGTTAACAGGATATAAGCGTTGGAAGATGAAAAGTAAGAAAGATAAAAAACGTTAGAAAAACTGGAAAAGAAGAAAGAAGAAAGTTCTTTTTCTTTTATATAAGACTGTATCTGTTTTACTTTCGGCATATTATCTCCTTGCATTTTTTGTGGTTATATATTATATTCTATGTGTAGGTTAGTTAATATTAACTAATAGAGGTTTAAGATGAAGGTATTTATAGAAAAAGACTTTTGTACTTCTTGCGGAGTTTGTTACGACACTTTTACCAATGTATTTATCGAAGGGGAGGAAGGTATATCAGAGATAAAACCTGAATTAAAAAATAAAGATTTAGAAGATTCTCTTTTAAAAGAGGCCATTAGTGCTGCTGAGGAGTGCCCAGCCGGTGCTATTGTTGTGAAGTAGGGGCTTTTTTGGCTCCTGCTTCACCTTTTAAAAAAGCCCCATAAAGGGGCATTTTTTTATGCTATAGAGTATGCAAAATCAGGTTTTTCCTCTACAAGTTTAATATCCTGAGCCACTTTAGGAAGAGGAACAATTTTTTCCCTTTTAACCCATCTTTCAGGAAGATGAATAATAACATCTCCTTTTCTTATTACAGCAGGAGCTACCAGAGTTTCATATGTTATTTTTACTCCGTAAACTTCCCTACCAAATTTATTTTTAAAAACTCCTGGACCTTCTATTTGAATATTCCTTGCTGTTCCAGGAAAGTAAATTCTTTTTGCATAATGTCTGTCTTTTTTAGGATGATAGTATATAAGCCACATAACTTTGCCCTGTTTATATTTAGCTTCAGTTGGTATGTACTTCTCTGCCTTTTCTTCTTCTTCAAGAAGTCTTTCAACATATTGTTCTAGCGTTTCATCTTCCCTAACTTCATTTTCAGTCCATTTTTCAAACTCTAACATCCAACCATTTGCTTGAGCTACAATATTAGCAGTTTCAATGGTTCTTTCTTCTTCTTTTGATACTAACTCATCTATTTTGTCAATAACATCTTCAAATCTTTCTCTAAAATCTGGAAGATGAGTTATAGCTACAATAAGATTACTTTCATTTTTTAACAGTTCTAATTGTTGTGGATATTCAGCTAACACCATAGCCTTTCTAATATTGCAGAAACTTTTTCTTAGGTCTTCTAAAATCTCTGGAGATAGTTTTAGGTCTAAAGCTGTCTCTTGAATCTCTTTCATAATTTCTTCTGGTATCTGCTTTAATCTCTCTTCAATTTCAATTTTTTCAGCTCCCCATGGATTGTATTCTTTATCCCAGTCTTTTATTCTTGCAATAAAATTTGCTAGTCTGACAGTCACTCTGTTTTCCTCACAGGCAACTTCTCTAAGCTTTTCAACAAGAGCCCCAAATTTCTTTTTCCAAAATGGTGAATAGGTAAGTGTACACAGATAATCTGAACGTTTCTTTAAATCTGTTAACTGCTCAGGAGTTTCAACATTTAACATTTCATCCCTAATAATACAGTTGATACGGCGAATGTCCTCTGGGGATTCCACCTTTCCATAAATAACAGCCATCTTTAGCCCTCCTTTATAAATTTTTTAATAGAATTATAGTTATTAACTTATTGCCATTTTTTTATATAGTCCATAACTTAAAATCTGTTAGGTTTCATAAAAAAGAATACGGAGGCTTTCAAATGGAAAAGCGGAGGTTGGGAGATGGCCACTGTGGATGAATATAAAAATAAATCAGTTGAAGAGGTTTTAATAGAACTTGGCGTTAACAAAGAGAAAGGTTTATCAGAAGAGGAAGCAAAGGAAAGATTAAAAAAATATGGATTAAATGAAATACCCGAAAAAGAAGAACCTTTATGGCACAGGATATTTCGTCGCTTTTGGGGACCTATTCCATGGATGATTGAAATTGCGGCCATTCTCTCGGCTGCTGTTCAGAAATGGGAAGATTTTACAATCATAATGATTCTCCTGTTTGTCAATGCTGGAGTTGACTTCTGGCAGGAACATAAAGCTCTTTCTGCTCTTAAAGTCTTAAAACAAAAACTTGCAAGAAAAGCTATAGTTCTTAGAGATGGCGTATGGAAAGAGATAGACGCTAGATATATAGTCCCTGGAGACATAATAAAGCTAAAGATAGGAGATATTGTTCCTGCTGATATAAAACTTATAGAAGGAGATTTTATTCTTGTAGACCAGTCAGCTCTTACTGGCGAATCTCTTCCTGTTACAAAAAGAGTTGGAGATATAGTTTATGCAAACTCAATAGTAAAACAGGGGGAGATGATAGGAGTTGCTGTTGCAACAGGGCTTAATACTTACTTTGGAAAAACTGTTAAACTGGTAGCACAGGCAGAAAGAGAGCAGCGTTCTCATCTTCAGGAAATGGTTATTAAAGTTGGGAACTTCTTAATAGCTATTACCATTGTCCTTGTTGCTATTATTATACTAGTTGGAATATCAAGACAGGAGTCTTACATAGAACTTCTTAGATTTTCACTTGTTTTAACAGTATCAGCTATTCCTGTTGCTCTACCAGCAGTTTTAACTGTTACTATGGCAATTGGAGCACTATTCCTTGCAAGAAAGCAGGCTATAGTAAGCAGACTTGCTTCAATAGAAGAGATGTCTGGAATGGATATTCTCTGTTCAGATAAAACAGGAACGCTAACAAAAAATCAGATGACAGTATCTATACCTTTTACAGTAAATGGATATAAATCTGAAGACTTAATGTTTTATGCTGCATTAGCTTCAAAAGAAGAAAACAGAGATCCAATAGAAATTCCTATTTTTGAATGGCTTAAAAAACATAATCTATACGAAAAGGTAAAAAAATGTAATCAGAAAAAGTTTATTCCTTTTGATCCAGTAAGAAAGAGAACAGAAGCTCTCGTTGAGTGTGACGGAAAGGAGATTGTAGTTACCAAAGGTGCTCCTCAGGTTATTATTGAACTATGTATTGAAGATGAATTTAACAAAGAGGTTGTATATCAGAAAATAGAGGAATTTGCTGAAAACGGATTTAGAACATTAGGAGTAGCATACAGAAGTCCTGTAGAGGAAAAATTTCATTTTGTAGGTCTTATTCCTCTATTTGATCCTCCTAGAGAAGATTCAAAAGAGGCAGTAGAAGAAGCGAAGAAACTTGGCGTAGAAGTAAAAATGGTAACAGGGGACAACATTGCTGTTGCCAGATACATTGCCAAGCTTCTTGGTATTGGAGATAAAATCTATGACATTAAGAAACTAAGAGGAGAAAGCTATGAAGAATATGAAGTGCTTGCAGAAGTAATTGCTAAAGCTATCTATGAAAAATTAAATCCTTCTGTATCTGAAAAAGAAGCTGAGAAATTTGCTAAAGAGATAGCACAACTTGTAGAAAAAGAACTTGAGGGAAGAAAACTTCCAGCAGGAATAGTGAAAAGACATGAATCAGAAATAATAAGAATCATTGAAGAAGCAAACGGTTTTGCTCAGGTATTCCCTGAAGATAAATACTTTATCGTTGATAAACTTCAAAAGGCAGGGCATATAGTAGGAATGACAGGAGATGGAGTAAATGATGCTCCTGCCCTTAGAAAAGCTGACTGTGGTATTGCAGTTGCTGGAGCTACTGATGCGGCAAGAGCTGCTGCTGATATTGTTCTTCTTGCCCCTGGTTTAAAAGTGATAGTTGATGCAATTAAAATCTCAAGAGAAATTTTTAGAAGAATGGAATCCTACACCATTTACAGAATTGCAGAAACAATTAGAATAATCCTGTTTATGACCCTTTCCATTGTAATATTTAATTTTTATCCAATTACAGCTCTTATGATTATTCTTTTAGCCTTATTAAACGATATTCCTATTCTCACTATAGCTTATGACCATGAAAAAGCTTCTCCAAAACCACAGA
>JALWKR010000316.1 GCA_027081375.1 Persephonella sp. | reverse complement strand
AGTAATCTCTCCTTTCTCTTTCTGTAAGTTTGTAAAGCTCTGTTAAAAGTTCTCTAAAATACTTTTCAGGATTTCTTACATCACATAACACTGCTAATATTTTATCTGTCAGACTATCGCTTTTAAACAACTCCTCACAGCTTATCTCTCTTATGTCCATTAGTTTGTAGCTAAATCTTAAGTTTTCCGTTTCTATACTGTCTTTCATGTTTAAAGGCTTTTCTCCTACATACAAAACCATTTGTTTTATTTCTCTATTTGGATACTTAGAAGAGATAAGAATGAAATACTCAAGCATTCTAAAGGGCATGTTTTTATCGTTTTGAGTCTGCAGTTCTAGATGAAAAATAGAGCCGTCTTCAAGCTCAACGAGAAAATCAGCTCTTCTTTCTTTTACTTCTGGTAGAGATGTATCTAGAAGCTTTTTAGCTTTTTTACCTGAGAGTAACTGAACAAACTTAGGAGGAATTTCCTGAATTATATCTCTAAGGGTTATGTCTATTTTTCCCAATATACTAGCCTTTTAAAGAAGTTTTAAATCTCTTCGTTTTATTGCGTTTGGGTGCTTAAAGAAGATTTCAGACTATAATTCAATTAAAATTTTTCTAATAACTCTTCCACTTCTTCTGTATAAATTTTATTTTTTGGGTCTTTATAGATAATTAGAGGCTTTTCTACACTAGCTCCCTCTTTTGCATTTTTCACAGCTTCAACAAGAAAGTGAGTTGAGTTTTCATCTATTGTTGGGTGAACAAATCTTAATCTCTTTGGTTCAAGTTTAGACATTTTCATAGAAAAAATAAGCTCAGGTAGTCTAATTGACTGATTTATCATATAGAAACTTCCACTATCTTTTAAAAGATAAAAAGCTGCTTTTATAAAATCCTGAGATGAGGCAATTTCTTCAGTTTTTGCCAATAAAACTTCTTGATTAGAAGGTTTTTTGTCTGTTTTTTTATAGTAAGGTGGATTTGTTATCACATAGTCAAAAAACTGAGAAGGGAAAAGGTTTTTAACCTGTTTTATATCTCCTTGAATGAGATTAACTTTTAGATTATTTAACTGAAAATTCCTTTTCGCAATATCATACAAAGAAGACTGATACTCAAGGGCATAAAACTCTAACTCAGGATGCCTTAAAGAAAGTAGAAGCAGTATTATTCCTGAACCAGTTCCAAGATCTATTATCTTTGCCTTTTTCTTTTTTGGTTTAAAAAAATCTGATAGAAGGACAGAATCTATATTGAAACGATATCCTTTTTTATTTTGAATAACATTAACCTTTCCCCTTATAAAAGGGGAAAGGTTTTCATTTTCTTTAATTTCTATATCCATTAGTGAACTTTAACACCTGCAAGCTCAAGAAGAATTTCAGCTCTTTCTTTTAACTGTTCAAACTCTTCTATCTCCTTTAAAGAGAGTTTCTCTCTTTCTGCAAGTTTTTCTTCAGCCTGTTTTAAAAGAGCTTTTTCTTTTTCAACATCAATTTCTTCAAATTCGTAAGCTTCTTCAACTAAAACAATAACTTTATCCCCTCTAACATCTATAATTCCGTAAGTTACAGCTAACTCTTTAGGTTCTTCTCCTTCCTTCTCTATTCTAAGCTTTCCAGGGAGAACTTTTGTTAAAAGAAGCATATGATTTTCTAAAATACCAATCTCTCCATCAGCTGTTCTTATTACTGTTTGATCAACTTCTCCTTTGTAAACAATACCGCTTGGAGTTACTACTTCAAGTGGATACATTCATTGCCTCCTTTATATTCTTTTCATAAATTAGTTTACAATAGATTTATATAAAATTCTAATACTTATAAGGAGGACTGAAAATGAAGGTAGGTGTTTTACTTGCAGGATGTGGAGTTTTTGATGGTGCAGAAATTCATGAAGCAACATTAACTCTCTACTTCTTAGATAAAGCTGGAGCAGAGATTGTATGTATGGCTCCTAACATTCCTCAAAAAGAAGTCATTAACCATTTAACTGGCGAAAAAATGGATGAAACAAGAAATGTTCTTGTTGAAGCAGCAAGAATCGCAAGGGGAGATATCAAAGATATAAACGAAGTTTCTGCTGATGATATAGATGCCCTTATAATGCCTGGAG
>JALWKR010000315.1 GCA_027081375.1 Persephonella sp. | reverse complement strand
CTATATAAAATGCCATTATTATTACCGCGTTAAACCTTCCTAACTTCTTAGTTTTAGTCCTTCAAATTTTTCAGCTAACGTTTTAACAATCTTTTCAACTTCTTTGTTTACCTCTTCGTCTGAAAGGCTTTTATCTTCAGCTCTAAAATCAACAGCTACTGCAACACTTTTTCTATTCTCATCAAGGAAATATATATCAAAAAGCTCAATTCTATCTACAAGTTTTGAGCTTTCTCTTAAAGCAGTTAATAATTTATCCACTTCTAAATCTGCGTCAACTTCAAAAGCTAAATCCCTCTTAACAGCAGGAAACTTAGGAAGTTCTTTGTAAACAGGTATTTCCTTGTTTATATAAAGGGTAAACAGATAACCTTCTTTCAGATTGCTTTCCTTTATATCCCTTGGAACATATCTTAGTTTCAGTTCTCCAATCCATGTATCCTTTGGTATTTCAAGCTTGTCAGCTTTTTCAGGATGAATTTTTCCTATATATCCTACATTGTATCCGTTTACAAAAATCTCTGCACTTTCATAAGGATTTAAATAAGGCTTTCCAGAAGGTCTATATTCAATGTTTCTCATACCAATAGAAATAAGATAGCTGTGTAAAAGCCCTTTTGCCTTTAGAAAATCCCATTTTTCAGTAGTGTTGAAAGATGTTGCGCCTTTTGTATAGTTGAAACCTTTTATAAACCTTCCTGTAAGTAAAATTCCAGCCCTTATCTCTTCATATTTATCAAAAAATGCAGATGAAATCTCAAAAACAGATACATCTTTTATCTGATGTCTTAGATTTTCCTGAAGAACTCCAATAAGGGATACTGCGAGGTTATCCCTCATTACACTTTGAGTTTTAACTAAATAGTTTTCTATTTTTATAGGTGGAACAGGTATACCGAGGGTTTCAAATATTTCTTCGCTTACAAAGGTATATGTTACAACCTCATCTAAGCCATTATCTTTAAAGAAATCTCTTGTTCTAAGTTCAAATAAAAACTCTTCGCTTTTTCTAAAAGACTGGGTTGAAACCTTCGGATACGTTTCCTCAAAAGCGTTTAAACCTTTTAATCTTCCTACTTCTTCTACTAAATCAATCTCTCTTTCAATGTCTAATGCTCTAAACGCAGGAATTTTAGAGACAGTTCCGTCTTCTACTTCTTCTGTAGGTATTTCAAGTCTGTTCAAAAGCTCTTTTGCCTCTTCTTTTGGTATAAAAACTCCTAAAACTCTCTCTGTTGTTATTTCCCTAAGTTTTATCTCTTTTGGTTTGTATGGATTTGGGTATATATCTTTATCTCCAACAGCTTTTCCACCGGCAAGTTTTACAATAAGCTCTAAAGCCTTGTCCTGTGCGTTTGGAAGATTTTCTATATCTACTCCCCTTTCAAACCTGTAAGAAGAGTCTGTGGATACAGCAAGTCTTTTTGCTGTTTTTCTAACAGAGATATTATCAAAGTGTGCAGCTTCTAAGAGGATATTTTTTGTGTTTTCATCTACCTTTGTATTATCTCCACCTATTATTCCAGCTATCGCTATAGGCTTTTTATCATCAGCTATTATAAGGTCACCTTTTTTTAGCTCTCTTTCTTCTCCATCAAGAGTCTTTATTTTTTCTCCTTCTTCTGCTTCCCTTACATAAACCTTTCCTTCTATCTTATCAAGGTCAAAAGCATGTAAAGGCTGACCTTCTTGTAGGAGAATATAGTTTGTTATATCAACAACGTTATTTATAGGATTTTGACCTGATTTAATAAGCTTTAGCTGAATATCCCACGGAGAAGGTTTTATCTCTACGCCTTTTATCACAATACCTCTGTATCTGTTGCATTTATCAGAAAGGATTTCAATCTCTGGGATTTCTTCTTCTGCTATGGAAACAACAGGGAATTTCTCCTTTCTTTTTACTCCGAAAATAGCCCCTATCTCCCTTGCCAAACCTCTAACGGAAAGGGCATCTCCTCTGTTAGGAGTGATTTCTATCTCTATTATGTAATCCTCACCAAGTCCAAGGATTTTATTAGCATCTTCACCAACAGGTGTGTCTTCAGGTAAAAGGAGAATTCCTTCTGATGACTCAGCAAGTCCAAGTTCTTCTAAAGAGAGAAACATTCCTTCAC
>JALWKR010000314.1:499-2121 GCA_027081375.1 Persephonella sp. | reverse complement strand
GGCATTTCTAACAGATAGATGGTTGTATTCTCCAGGACCTAAAATAGGCTCTAAAACATAGTCACAGCTAGAGACTAACTCTTCAGGCATTCCCCAGCCTGTACCAAACAGTATAAGATAAACATCATCTTTTTTTTCCATCTTTTTTCTAAGCTCTGAGTAAGAGACTGTTTGAGGATACTTTTTTGCAGATGTAGCTACAAGCTTTGGAACTTTCCCTGTTTTTTCTTCTATATCTTTCATTGCTTCTGTTATAGAAGAAACTAGTCTAACTAGTTTAGCAGCTTCAGAGCGTCTTGGATTAAACTTACTTCCAAATCCTTCCAGCCAGTATTTTATCTGCTCTGAAATAACAAACTGCTGTGCTTCTAAAGGTTGAACTATATAGTAACCTCCTAGTTCATAAGTTCTAGCAGGTCTTGCTATATCATGAAAATCGAGGGTTGTAAAAGATGTAACTACCCATCTTTTATCTTTATTTACAGCAGGATAGTGAACTACAGAGATAAAAACATGGCTGTTTTCCATCTACTTACCTCACATACTCTACCTGTTTTTTTGTTCCGTCTGCAAAATCAATCTCTGTAGGATAAAATTTGATAACAAGGTTATCTAAAGAAGCTTCTTTCACAAATCTATGTTTAGGATTTTTGTTGTTATACTCAAAATAAACTTTATACTTTAGAACTTCCCCAGGCTTAATAGTCATACCGCTAAAAAAGTTTAATGCTTTGTTCACGTTAAGCCTTGTTTCCATTAAAGGATTTCCTTTTTTATCCAAAATAACAACTTTGCCTATAATAGCTGAAAGCTCTTTGTTTAACTTATTTTTTATCTGCACTTTTAAAACTATCTGATCGTTTCTTTTCCATAAACTTTCTTTTAAAGAAGCTTTTTCAAACTTCTTTTTTAAAACTTTAAAATCTACTATCTCATCAGGAGAAGCTACTTTAATAACAGGGCTCTCCTGTTTAATTAAAGGAATGCTCTCTACACTTTCTTTTTTTGGAGCAACGTTTTCTTTGTATACAGATTTTTCCAGTTTGTTAATTCTTTCTTCTAACTTTTTAACCTTTTCTTCTAATAATCTAACTTTATCCTCTAAGTTTTCAGCAAAAGAAAAAGAGAAAAAACTAATGGATAAAAAGAAAATGAAAAGTTTTTTCATTTACTTTTCCTCTTTTGCAGGAAGTTTTATGTCTGTTTCTTTTCCTTCTTCCTGTACTGGAGCTTGAGGTTTTTGCTCTGGAATAGTTTGAACTGGTGCTTTTTCTGGAATACTTTCTATCACTGTTGAAGATTTAACTAAGTGATGATGTATTAATGACATAGCTAAAACAATGGCCATAAAAATACCACCAAGCCAGTAAGTAATCTTAGTTAGAACTGTTGAAGCTCCAGCTCCAAGAACCGCAGCTGCTGCCCCTGCTCCAAAAACAGCTCCAACTTCAGCACCTTTTGTTTTTTGCATTAATATCACTATTATTAAAATAACCGCATCAATAACAAGTAAAATTGAAAGGATTGTATATAAAAGCTCCATACTAAACCTCCAGCACTTCAGTAATTATTTTGTAAAATCTCTCAGGGTCTAAACTTGCAGTTCCTACAAGAAAACCATC
>JALWKR010000314.1:0-489 GCA_027081375.1 Persephonella sp. | reverse complement strand
ACTCATTTATTAATGAACGGATAAACATATGAACTTCCTGTGCTTGCTCAGGAGTAGCGTTTACCCCTGTTCCAATAGCCCAAACAGGCTCATAAGCTATATCAATAAAAGGCATATCTTTCTCAACACCAGCAAGACCGTTTCTTATCTGTCTTTCAACAACTGAGAGGGTTTTCCCCTGTTCCCTTTCCTCTAATGTTTCTCCAACACATAAAATAGGTCTTATACCGTGTTCAACAGCGGAAATTACTTTTTTGTTAATTAAATCATCCTTTTCACCAAAAATATGTCTTCTTTCAGAGTGTCCTAAAATCACATATTCCACTTCAAGTTCATTAAGCATTATTGGAGATATCTCTCCTGTAAAAGCTCCTTTATCCATATAGTACATATTTTGAGCACCAAGCTTTACGTTATACTCTCCTTCCTTTTTTGCAGCATCTAGTCTGATAGATGCTGAAGATAAAGCTGTAAAAGGTGGAGCAATCA
>JALWKR010000313.1 GCA_027081375.1 Persephonella sp. | reverse complement strand
AACTATCCTCCTGATCAGGCATTTGTTGTTTCAAATGCAAAAGAAGACAGTGTTGATACTGTAGCAAAAGTCTTAATGGAAACAGGAGCTGATGTTTTAATTAACTATGTTCCTGTAGGAGCTGAAAAAGCAGCAAGATACTATGCTGAGGCATGCTTAAAAGCTGGTGTTTCTTTTATAAACTGTATGCCAACATTTATAGTCTCCGATGATGAATGGGCTAAAAAGTTTGAAGCTGAGGGTATTCCTGTAGTAGGAGATGACATAAAATCACAGGTGGGAGCAACGATAACCCATAGGGTATTAACACAGCTCCTTTTAGATAGAGGAGTAAAGTTGGATAGAACGTATCAGCTTAATGTTGGTGGTAATACTGACTTTTTAAATATGCTAGAAAGAAGCAGACTTGCAACAAAAAAGAAATCAAAAACAGAGGCTGTTACATCTTTAATACCTTACGGATTAGATCCAAGAAATGTTCATATAGGACCTTCTGATTATGTTCCTTGGCTAAAGGATAAAAAGCTTGCTTTTATAAGACTTGAAGGAAGACTGTTTGGAGACGTTCCAATGAACATAGAATTAAGATTGGAGGTAGAAGACTCTCCAAACAGTGCAGGAGTTGCAATAGACGCTATAAGATGTGCAAAGCTTGCTAGAGATAGAGGAATTGCAGGTCCTCTATACTCAATATCAGCTTACACAATGAAACACCCTCCTATTCAATACTCTGACTATCAGGCAAGACAGATGGTAGAGGAGTTTATAGCAGGAATAAGAGAAAGATAATCACAAAAAATTTATCTTTAGATATTAAAATAAAACAAAAAAGGAGAACAACTATGGGGAGAGTGAATCTTTTTCTTTTTTCTTTATATTCTTTTTCTTTAGCCTCAGCATTTCCTCTTATTGATGGGGAAATCTCAGCAGGATATATCCACCAATCTCCTGAAGGCTGGGTATCCTACAAAGGGGATAAAGTAGATATCAAGGATGATTTAAAAATCGGAGATGAGGACTCTTTTTTCCTGAAAGGGAAAATTGAACATTTTATTCCTTATGTTCCAAACCTTTATTTAATGTTTACAGATATGAACTTTCATGGTGATGGGACTGTTAAAAAGACTTTTAGTTTTGGGGATATCTCTGTTTCTATTAATGACAGAGTTGTTACTGATTTAAAACTTGATCATTATGATATTGGGTTCTTCTACAACTTACCATTTCTCAATCGTATCTCTTTAGGTGTTCTTGATGGTGAAGCTGGGTTATATATTAGAGTATTGGATTTCAAAGCTAGAGTAGAAGATAAAACAAGGGATACTGTAGATGAAACCTCAGCAACAATTCCTCTACCTCTTTTATATCTAAACTTATCTGTTGAACCTTTTGATTTCCTTTCATTGAATACTGAAGCTAAAGGGGTTACTTACGACGGTAATTACTATTATGACCTGCAGGGAGAGATAAGACTACATCCTTTCTCTTTAGGAGTAACAAAACCTTTTGTTTCTCTTGGATACAGATATGAAAAGATAAAATTTGATGATATTGAGGATACCTCAGCAGATATAAGAATTAAGCAACCGTTTATATCAGCTGGATTTTTATTTTAAAAAGAAGCCTACCCCTCCAAGGAGGGAGGGGCGGGCCCCCTTTAGTGATTATTTATCTTTTCAACAAAGGTTAAATCAAGTTTTTTAAGGTCTTCATCCACTTTGTCAATCTTTACTTTCACTTTATCACCTAACCTAAAATATGTTCCATCTTCTTCATTTATTAATCTTTGATTTACCTCGTCATAAACGTAGTATCCTGGAATAGTAGATATATGTATAAGACCTTCTATAATATACCTCTCTATCTCAACAAAAAGTCCAAAAGATACAACCCCTGTTATAACACCTTCAAACTCTTCTCCAACATGATTAGCTAATATTCTAAGTTTTAATATCTCAAGAGCATCCCTTTCTGCATTATCTGCAACTCTTTCCATTTTTGAACACTGCTCAGCTATTACATTTAGCTTTTCTGGTAAAGTCTGAAGGTCTTTTTTTGTAAATTTTTTCTTTATAGCTTTCTTTAAAAGTCTGTGAACATTTATATCAGCATATCTCCTTATAGGAGATGTAAAGT
>JALWKR010000312.1 GCA_027081375.1 Persephonella sp. | reverse complement strand
CCCATACTCATATGGATCATTTTATAGGTTTTGATTATCTTCTAAGAAACAAGTTAGGAAAAGCTCAGACAGTTGATATTTTTGGAATTTCTCCTGTGGTAGATAATGTTTACTGTAAACTTCAAGGATACACATGGAATTTAATAGAGTTTGAACCACAGATAATATTTAATGTAAAGCAGTGGAACGAGGGACTTTTTGAGTATTACTCACTGGATCTAAAGAAAAAATTTGCTAAAGATTTTCTAAAAGAGGAGAAAGCAACATCAGATATTATCTATGAAAATCAGTTTTATAGAGTGAGATATGCTATTTTAGACCATAAAATATGGATAATGGGATACTCTTTTGAATATAAAGACAGACTTCTTTTTAAAAAGGAAAAAATAAAAGAACTTCCTTTGAAAGGTAAGGAGTTTGGAGATCTAAAAGAATGGCTTTCTAATGAAAAAAATAAGAATCAAACGTTCAAAATTCAAGGAAGGGAATATTCATACGAGTTTTTGAAAAATGAGTATACATATATTCAAAAAGGGATAAAAATATCGTATATCACTGACGTTCTCTACTCAGAAGAAAATAAAAGAAAAATAATTAATCTTGTTAAAGACTCTGATGTTCTATACTGTGAAGCACCATTTTTAGCTGAAGATGAAGAGCAAGCATCAAAAGTTTATCACCTTACAACAAAACAAACAGCAGAGATTGCAAAAGAAGCTAACGTTAAGAAACTTGTGGTTTTTCACTTCTCAAGAAGGTATGGAAAAAATACAAACAAAATTCTTGAAGAAGTAAGACAGTTTTTTCCAAATACTGAATAAGATTTCCTTTTGATTACAATCATACTGTTTCTTAAAAACTTTAAATTAGAATGTATCAGCTAAATATATCAAAGAGGTAAGAAAATGTTCTATGTTTCAAAAGTTACTCCATTGTTCTTTTTACTTGCATTTATTGATTTATTTTTTGCATTAATTTTAAGAACTGCAGGATATGATCATATAGATACAGCTTTAATAGCAGTTTTTGGGTTTGTCTTGCATGCTATTATAGGAGCAGCTTATCAGATAATCCCAAACTCCCAGCAAACAGCATTAAAGCTTCCACAGGTATCATATTTTGTTTTTATTTTAAGTTTGATATCTTCAGTAGGTATGTATCTAAAACAGTTTGAATTTGCTTCTGTAGTTTCTTTAGCTGCAGTTGTAATTTTTTCTGTTCATGTTTTTTCCATTGTAAAAAATATAGCTCCAGTTACAGTTAAGTTTCTTTTAATATCTATTATCTATATGAATATAGCTTCTATGTTTTTCTTTTTAGCAGGTTTAACAGGAAATATTCTGTATCAAACAGCTATTCATACATTAACCGTTGGCTCAATGTTAAATGCCATTTTAGGAGTTGAATTAGCATGGATACCTATGCTTTTAATGCATACGTTAAATGTTAGATTTGCTAATATTTTTTTCTACATTCACCAGATATCAACATTAGGGCTTTTTGTTTCTTTTTACTACTTTGATTATAAAAAGATTATGTTTGCAGGTATTTTTGAATTAATTGTTTTAGGTCTTTTCCTATTTATTATTGCAAAAGCAGTAAAGTCTCACACTCTAGGAAAAATACCTTATACTGTTAAGTTCTTTCTAGGGGGAATTGTATTTCTTATATTTGGAGTATTAATGGGAATTCATCTTTCAGCAAGTAAGATGCTTCAATTTATAGAAGTTCACATGGATGCAATGATTTTAGGTTTTGGAGGATTAACTATATTTGGTGCGATGCTTCACCTTCTACCAAGAGTAGTTTGGAATATGGTATATGTGAAAAAAGCTCAAGAAGGGAAACAGATACCAAATGTTTTTCAGATTATAAACGAAAAAATGGCTAACTATGCTTTTTATACTTTGTTTGTAGGTGCATTTGCTTCTATTATTTTTGAATTTTTTATGAAAAGGGAAATTTCTTCAATAATTTATCTTATACCTATGGCTTTCTTCTTTTATGTGCTGTTTGTAAAGCTGTTTTTATTCTATAAAAAGTAGTTTCCTCAGGCTTAAAGCCTGAGGTTCTTTACTAATTTTCCTTTTAATTCTTCCTTTTAATTCTTTAAAAAACTGTTCTATTCCTAGATTAAAATAATAAAAACTGATAAGCATTGAAATTTTTAAAATTTATCTTATAAAAATACATAATTTTCATTAACTTAAAAAGTTAAATCTCCCAAATTTTCCGTATAAAAAGCATCACTTCTAAAGAAGTTTCTATATCTCTTATAGATTGTAAAAAAGTTTTTTAAATTGTCACATAATTTTACAAAATTTAGGTTTTAAAACTTGAATTTTGTATACATTTCTTATGATTTTTATCAATATTTCAAATACTTAGATAAATGGTGACAATTTTGCTTAATAATATAGTAAAACTGTAGTTAAAGTAGCGAAAATGGGAAAAAAAAGTATTTTATTTGGGTTTTATAAGGGATTAGGGGATTTTATATCAGATGCTCATTTAATAGAAGTTCTGATAAGAAAAGGTTTTGAAGTAACAGTTGTTGTTTCTGATTGGTTTAGCAGTTTAGCAAAATTTATGTTGCCTGTTGCTAATGTTATTGGTTACAAAAATAGTAAAGATTTGGCAAATATAGATTACAGCTATGATTATATCTTTTTAACTCCAAATTACCTTCATCCATTAAAATTGGAGCCAAGGGCTTTATGGCTTTACATTTCAAAGCTTGCTCTTGTAAAGTCTAAAGCAAAAAGCTCAGTAATAATTACTCCTAAGTATCATGAACTTCTCTCTTACTATCTTCAGATAAAAAAAACGTTTCTTGATGAGCACTTTTATATTATGAGTCTTCATCTATTAAGGAGGTATTTCCCTTATATCAAATTTAAACCTCCCATATGGAGAAAATCAAAAAAGCCAAATATAAACAGAGTTCTTATATTTCCATTTTCAGGTAACGAAAATAAAGATTACTCTCCTGAAAAATATAAAAGTATTGGAAGATATCTTAAAAATAGATACAAAATTGATATAGTTTTTCTTGTTGCTAAAAAAGATCTTCATTTAGCACAAATTTTTTATCCTGAATTTAAGGTGAAATCTCTTTCGTTAATAGAGATAGCAAAAATGGTTCAGGAAACTGATCTTGTAATATCCGGAGACACAGGACCAGCCCATTTATCAGCTTATTATGATGCAAATTTACTTGTTCTGTATGGTTATACAAAACCTGAAAAGTACAAACCTATAGGAAGAGGAAGAATAGAAACAATTTTCTCTTCATCTGGAGTAAAAAATATTCCTGAAGAAGCAGTTATAAACAAAATAGAACACTCTTTCAACATATTGGGGGGATACAATGAACCAAAAGTTATCTATATGCATACCAACTTACAATAGGGCAGAGCTTTTAGAAAAGGCTATAAGATTTTTCTTAGATGAGGCAAAAGAGTATAAAGTACCTATATACATATCTGACGATTCAACAAATAATGAAACACAAGAAATGGTTAAAAGGCTAAAAAA
Organism: Persephonella sp.; assembly: GCA_027081375.1. GTDB lineage: Bacteria > Aquificota > Aquificia > Aquificales > Hydrogenothermaceae > JAADDV01. The sequence goes on along the minus strand of JALWKR010000312.1, from coordinate 5,846 downwards.
AGAATACTCTTATATTTTCTACAAAAAAAACCCTAGTCCACAGGGAATAGAAGGAAATTTTTTCACAGTTTTAAATATGGCTAAAACTAAATATAAATGGTTGTTAGGGGATGATGATTCTATATCAAAAGGTTCTATAAAAAGAGTTCTGCAGATATTAGAGAACGATGAGTATGATGCTGTAATTCTTAATGCCTGTAGATTAAAAGACAAAAGATACCCAGAAAAAGGATGTAAATCATTAAGGGTAAAGAGTATAAAATCTCAAGAATACACAGATAAAAATAAACTACTCTCTGAACTTGGATGGCATACAACCTTTATGAGTACCATTGTCTATAGCGATGAACTTATAAAAAATTTTGATAGGAGAAGATATGAAGGGACAATATTCCCTCAGTTTGTTTTGCTTTACGATTATTTAGGAAAGAAACCAAAGATAAAAGTATACTTTGATGAAAATCCTGCAGTATTTACTTTAAATTTAGGAAGTTTAAGTGGTGCAACCTGGTTTAAAAATATAGTTAAAATTTTTACAAAAGATTGGTATGAAGCTGTATTTTCTTTACCAACTACATACTCTTATACAGCAAAAATAAACTGTGTAAAAAATCACGATAGATATACAGGAGTTTTCAGTCCTTTAAAACTTTTATACATAAGATCTTTTGGATATCTCGATCCTAAAGTAGTTAAAGAGTATGAACATTTTATAGATAAAGCTGTAAATATGCCAAAATCTCTTTTGTATTTAATATCAGTATTTCCAATTCCTATAGCATCCCTAATGAGAGAAATCTATTTAAAGATAAAAGGAGGTTATTAATTACCATGAAGTACGATATTTCAGCTTCCTTGGTGCTTTATAAAAATAATCCTTATGATGTTCTTGAAGCTGTAAAAAGTTTTCTAGATACAGATCTTAAAGTAAAAATTTATGTTGTAGATAACTCTCCTACCCCTTTTCTTGGGAGTGTTTTGGAGATTTTAAAAGATAAGAGAATTGAGTATATATATAACGACGGTAAAAACCTTGGTTTTGGAAAAGCTCACAATATAGCTATTGAAAAGATTATTGATAAATCTAAATACCATCTTATCCTAAACCCAGATGTTTGGTTTTACAGAGGAACGTTGGAGAAACTTTACAATTTTATGGAAAAAAATCCTCACGTTGGTCAGGTTATGCCTAAAGTTTTATATCCAAATGATAAAATACAGAAACTCTGTAGAAGACTTCCATCTCCTATTGACCTTTTTGGAAGAAGATTTTTACCAGGTTCTTTAAAAAAGTATTTAGATGAAAGACTAAAAAAATATCAATGTGAAGATATTGGATATGAGGAAACAGCAGATATACCTGCATTATCAGGATGTTTTATGTTTGTTAGAACAGAAGTTTTTAAAGAAGTAGGTATGTTTGATGACGAATTTTTTATGTACATGGAAGATTATGATTTATGCAGAAGAATAGGGTTAAAATACGATACAATTTATTATCCAGAAGCAAAGATATACCATAAATATGGAAAGCATTCATATCAGGATAAAAAACTGTTAATGGTACATATGAAATCAGCATTAAAATACTTTCAAAAATGGGGATGGTTTATTGACCCATATAGAGATTTAAAAAATATTTCAGCGGGGAGAGTGGCAAGATGAAAGGAGTAATATTAGCAGGTGGAAGTGGAACAAGACTTTATCCTGTAACAAAGGGAGTAAATAAACATTTTCTCCCAATATACAACAAACCTATGATTTATTATCCTCTTTCTTTGGCTATGCTTCTTGGTCTAAGGGATATTCTTTTTATAGTCAATAAATTTGACCTTCACCATTTTCAGGACTTGTTTGGAGATGGTTCTCACCTTGGAATGAATATACAGTATAAAATACAGGAAGAACCAAGGGGTCTTGCAGAGGGCTTAATATTAGCTGAGGATTTTGTAGGAGACGATAGCATATGTCTTATGCTTGGGGATAATATATTCTTTGGTCATGATCTTGTAAAGATAATGAAAGAAGCTAAAGAAGACATTGAAAAGGTAGGAGGAGCATATATCTTTGGATATTCAGTTAAAGATCCTGAAAGGTTTGGTGTTGTAGAATTTGATGAACTAGGAAACGTTATTTCTATAGAAGAAAAACCTAAAAAACCTAAATCTAACTATGCTGTAGTAGGTATGTATTTTTACGATAATAGAGCTATAGAGTTTGCTAAGAATGTAAAACCATCAGATAGAGGAGAGTTAGAAATTACCTCTGTAAATGAGGAATATCTTAAACATTTGGAACTAAAAGTAAAGCTCCTTGGAAGAGGCTTTGCCTGGTTTGACGCAGGGACTCATGACAGTTTTCTTGAAGCAGGAGAGTTTGTGGCAACAATAGAAAAAAGAACAGGCTTAATGATAGGTTGTATAGAGGAAATAGCTTTTAACAATGGATGGATAACAAGAGAACAACTGATAGAACTTGCAAAACCTCTTTCAAAAACAGAATACGGACAGTATCTATTAGAAATAGCAAATACAACTAAGGAGAGGGAACGTGCCTTTTGAATTTATAAAAACAGAAATTCCTGATGTTATTTTAATAAAACCAAAAGTATTTCAAGATGAAAGAGGATTTTTCTTAGAAACTTACAAAAAGTCGGATTTTGAAAAGGCAGGAATAAAAGCTGAGTTTGTTCAGGACAACCATTCAAAATCGGTGAAGGGGGTTTTAAGAGGACTTCATTTCCAAAAAAAACCTTTTGCTCAAGGAAAACTTGTTAGATGTATAAGAGGGAAAATATTTGATGTTGCTGTAGATATAAGAAAAGGAAGTCCAACCTTTGGAAAATGGGTAGGATATGAACTATCAGAGGAAAATAGATATATCCTCTGGATACCTGAAGGTTTTGCCCATGGTTTTTTAACACTGTCAGATGAAGCAGAGGTAATATACAAAGTTTCAGGAGGAGAATATTCTCCTGAGCACGATGCAGGAATAATATGGAACGACCCTGATATAGATATAAAGTGGCCATTGGATCATGTAGATGAGATTATCCTTTCAGAAAAAGATAAAAAGCTACCTTTTTTAAAAGAGATTGATACAACCTTTGAATATTAAGTAAGGAGGATTTTATGAAACTTTTAGTTACAGGTGGGGCAGGGTTTATAGGAAGTGAGTTTGTTAGACAGGCAGTAGATAAAGGCTATGAGATTGCAGTTGTTGACAAACTTACATATGCAGGAGATTTAGAAAGATTAAAAGAAGTAGAAGATAGAATAACATTTTATAAAGCAGATATAACAAATAGAGAGTTCATAGAACATATTTTTAAGGTAGAAAAACCTGATGTGGTGGTTCACTGGGCAGCAGAAAGTCATGTTGATAGAAGCATTTTAGATGCTTCTCCATTTATAGAAACAAATGTAAAAGGAACACAGGTTTTACTAGATGTAGCAAAAGAAAATAATATAAAGCAGTTTATAAATATAGCTACAGATGAGGTTTACGGAGAGTTAGGAGAAGAAGGACAATTTTATGAAGACACTCCTCTTGTTCCAAATTCCCCTTACTCAGTTAGTAAAGCATCTGCAGATATGCTAGGAAGAGCTTACTACAAAACCTATGGCTTACCAGTTATAACTGTTAGACCTTCAAACAATTACGGGTGGTGGCAGTATCCAGAAAAACTTATTCCAGTTGTTATCTTAAAAGCTTTAAATGATGAACCAATACCTGTTTATGGGACTGGGCAAAATGTAAGAGAATGGCTTTTTGTCTCTGACTGTGCAGAGGCAGTTTTTGAAATAATAGAAAAAGGAAAAGAAGGAGAGATATATAACGTAGGAAGTGGAGAAGAAAGAAGAAATATAGAAGTAGTAAAAGCTATCCTCTCTATATTAAATAAGCCTGAAGATTTAATAACCTTTGTAAAAGACAGACCAGGACATGACTTTAGATACTCTCTTAATACAGATAAGATAGAAAGAGAGATAGGTTGGAAAGCAAAAGTAAAGTTTGAAGAGGGTATTGAGAAAACTGTTAAATGGTATTTAGATAATATGGACTGGGTAGAAAAGAAATTAAAGTATCTTAAAGAATACTGGAATAAAGTTTATTCCTGAGGTTATTTATGAAGTATCTAATAATAGGTAAAGACGGACAGTTAGGGAAAGAGTTTCAAAAAGAGCTTAGCAGTAAAGAAGTAGTGGCATTAGGTCATAAAGAATGTGATGTATCAAATCTATCTCAGGTTTTAGAAGTCTTTCAAACATATAAACCTTCTGTTGTTATAAACTGCTCTGCTTATAACCTTGTTGATAAAGCTGAAGAGGATTATGTAAATGCTTTTAAGGTTAATGCTCTAGGAGTTAGAAATCTTGCTTTTGCATCAAAAAAATATAATGCTTTTTTAATTCACTTTTCCACAGATTATGTTTTTGACGGAAATAAGGAAGATGGACTCTACACAGAGGAAGATAAACCTAATCCTATAAACCTTTATGGAAAAAGTAAGTTAATAGGGGAGGAGTGGCTTAAAGAGGAAACAGAAAATTTTCTTCTCTTTAGAGTTAGCTGGGTTTATGGAGAAGGAAAACAGAATTTTATATACAAACTTTTCCAGTGGGTTGAAAACAATCCTTATCTAAAGGTTGCCTACGATGAAATATCTGTTCCTACATCAACAAGAACAATTGTTGAAATCTCTTTGAAATCCCTAGAAAAAGGATTAAAAGGTCTTTATCATTTAACAAACTCAGGATACGCCTCAAGATACGAATGGGCAAAAAAAGTTTTTGAAATAAAAGGTATAGATAAGTTTATAAAACCAGTATCCTCTGATATATTTAATCTTCCTGCAAAAAGACCTAAGTTTTCCCCAATGTCAAACAGAAAAATATCTAGTTTCTTAAACGTAGAAATAAATCTGTGGGACAGAGAACTGGAAATATTCCTTAAAAAGAATATGTGATACTTTTTCTCCTTTTTATCTTACATATCTATAAAGAGTTATAATAGATATCTTGAAAATGCGAAGGAGGTAAACCTATGTCTTTAGGTGAATACAATCCGTCTAAGATAGAGAATAAATGGTACTCAGAGTGGTTAAAGAATGCTCTTTTTACTCCAACGTTAGATGAAAGTAAACAAAAGTTTTCTATTGTAATGCCTCCTCCTAATGTTACAGGAAGTTTGCATATAGGTCACGCTTTAAATATGACTTTGCAGGATATAACTGTAAGATACAAAAGAATGAAAGGATTTGATACTCTCTGGCTTCCAGGATTTGACCACGCAGGAATAGCAACTCAATGGGTTGTAACAAGACAGCTAGAAGAACAAGGTATAAACAAGTTTGACTTAGGAAGAGAAAAATTTATAGAAAAAGTTTGGGAATGGGTTCCAAAAGCAAGAGATACTATAAAAAAACAGATAGAGAGCTTAGGAGCTTCATGTGATTGGACGAGACAAAGATTTACATTAGATGAGGGATTTGCAAGAGCTGTAAGAGAAGCCTTTCAAAAACTTTATAATGAAGGACTTATTTTTAAAGCTCCTTATATAGTAAACTGGGATCCAAAAGATAGAACTGCAATTTCAGATCTTGAAGTTGAGTATAAAGAGGAAAAAGGAAATCTCTGGTATATAAAGTATCCAGTTGTTGATGATAACGGAAATGAGACAGGAGAATATATTGTTGTTGCAACAACAAGACCTGAAACAATGCTTGGAGATACAGCTGTTGCAGTTCACCCAGAAGACGAAAGATATAAATCACTAATAGGAAAAAAGGTTAAGCTTCCTTTGGCTCCTGAAAAAAGAACAACGTGGGATGGAAAGGAAGTATC
>JALWKR010000311.1 GCA_027081375.1 Persephonella sp. | reverse complement strand
ATACTATATGTGGTATGAGTAAGAAAAATTTGAAACCAAATGTTAAAAAAGCAAGAACCTGCGTTTATAATTGCAACTACCATATCGTTTTTTCTACAAAATACAGAAGAAAAGTTTTAACTGCTGAAGTTGAAGAGTATATGAAAAAAGTTTTACAAGAAGTAGCAGAAGAAAAAGGATTTGAAATTGCTATGGTGGAAGTAAGAGAGCAAGACCATGTCCACATATTTGCGTCAGCTCATCCTAAAATAGCTCCATCTTATATAGTGAAGATGATAAAAGGGATAACAGCAAGAAAGCTATTCCTAAAGTTTCCTGAGTTGAAAAAGAAACTATGGAAAGGGCATTTATGGAATCCATCCTATTACATAGAAACAATAGGCTCTATAAGTGACAAATCTATTGATTTGAGGGACTATATGGAGCAGGATGTAATAAAGAAATACATAGAAAATCAGAAAAAGATATGATTGTAGAGTATGTATACAGATATCGGCTTTATCCAAATAAGGAACAAGATAAGTTTTTAAATATCCAATTTGGACACTGCAGATTTGTATACAACAAACTATTGGAAATATCCAGGAAAGAATTTGAAGAACAAGGAATAAAATGGAACTACTATGAATATAAGAAAAAACTACCACAGCTAAAAGAAGAATATCCATTTTTAAAAGAAGCAAACAGCCAGAGCCTACAAGAAAGTGTAGAGAACCTTGATAGAGCATACAAAACAGATAGCAGATGTAAGCTGGTATGAATTTATGAGAATGCTAGAGTATAAGGCAAAATGGTATGGAAGACAGATAATCAAAGCGGATAGATTTTATGCAAGCAGTAAAACCTGCAATGTATGCGGATACAAAAACAACCAGCTTACACTATCAGTAAGAAAATGGCAGTGTCCTGTATGTGAGACGGAGCACGATAGAGATGAGAATGCAAGTAAAAATCTATACCAGATAGGGGTCGCTCACCTGACGAGCGGTAGGGTAGGAACTACCCAAGCTCAAGCCTGTGCTCTGCACCAAAAGGTGCAGGCTCAATCCCAGAGGGATTGTGGAGCTGGCTCTGTCGGCGGAATGGGGAGTAAAACCCAGTCTACGAGACATCCAGCTGTGAAGCAGGAAACTTCTCAGAAGTTGGCGAGCTTGCACAGCGAGCAAGCTCCTCAATTTATTGAGGAGTAGTTCACTTTACTATCTAGCTCATCTATAGGATATTCTGTTTTCTCCCCTTTTTGTTCCTTTCGGTAGGTGTCCACCTTCTTTCTGTAATTTACACACTAAATTATAAACTTGGAGTTTGTGAAGAAAAACTAAAAAAGAAAGTCAGATTATTATTCCTCCGCCTAGAAGAACATTATTCTGATAGATAGCTAATACCTGCCCCTGTGCAAATTTAGGGTAAAGATTTTCTAGTCTTACATGCATCCTATCGTTTTCTATGTGGAGTTTTTTTACTTTTATGGGAGTTTGTTTGTATCTACCTTGAACGTATAGATTTTTCAAATCCCATTTGTCAAAAGGAAGATGAAAATTAAGATTAGAAGCAACTATTTCATCTGTAAGAAGGTATTTTTTTTCGCCAACTACTAAAGTATTGTTTTCTGGGTTTTTATCTAACACATATAGAGGCTCTTTCCATCTAATTCCTAATCCTCTCCTTTGTCCTATTGTGTAAAATGGAAGCCCTTTATGTTTACCTATCTCTTTTCCTGAAATATGAACTATTTTACCTTTCTCTATATCAAAAAATCTATTTTCATTAATGTATTCTCCAGGAGATTTACCAGCTGTAAAGCATATTTCAAAACTATCTTTTTTTTGAGATACAGGAATTTTATATCTTTCTGCTATTTTTCTAGTCTCTTCTTTTCTCATATCTCCTAGAGGAAATATTAAAGAAGGGATTATTTCTCTGTCAACTAAAGCCATGAAATAAGACTGATCTTTTTTTTCATCAACTCCTCTTTTTAATAAAGGAAAACCATCTATCTCAGTTTTTCTTATATAATGACCTGTAGCTAAAAATTCAGCCCCTAAAACAAGTTTCACATATTTTGCTAAAAGTCCTGTTTTTACTTCTCTATTACATATAGAACATGGATTTGGTGTTTTTCCCTTTTTATACTCTTCAATAAAATACTTAATCACTTTTTCTTTAAATATTTCTTCCCAGTCTACAACATAATGTTCTATTCCTAAAAAAGATGCTACTTTTTTTGCATCTTTAACATCTTCAGGAGAACAACATATCTGTATGTCAGTATTACACTCTATTGAAGATAGCTTAAGTGTTACCCCAATAACATCGTATCCTTTTTCCTTTAAAAGTAAAGCAGCTACAGAGGAGTCAACACCACCACTAAGCCCAACAGCTACTTTTTTTCTCATTAGTGTCCTGTAATAAGTTCTCCCATCTTGAATATAGGAAGATATAAAGCTAGTATAACTACTCCAATAATTCCACCTATAAATACCATTAATAATGGTTCTATAACTGAAAGCATTCCCTCTACAGCTCTATCTACTTCATCTTCAAAGAAGTTGGCTATTGTATCAAGCATTTCATCTAACTTACCTGTATCTTCTCCAACTCTAACCATTGCGATGAATATAGGAGGAAATATCTCTTTATCAAGGGATTTGTAAATAGGTTGTCCTCTTTCAACCTCATCTCTTGCCTTTCTAACACTTTTTTCAATAACTACATTTCCAGCAACAGTTGCAGAGATTTCTAAAGCTCTTGTAATAGGAACTCCACCATTAATAAGAGTTGCAAGGGTTCTAGCAAATTTTGCAATAGCACCTTTTAAGAATATTTCTCCAAGGATAGGAAGTTTAAGTGATATTCTGTGGAAAAATTCTTTTCCAGCAGGAGTTTTGTAAAAGTATACAAGTAAAATTGCCAGTCCTGTGATTCCTAATATTATGTATAAAAAGTTTTCTTTTAAGGTGTTGCTTATATTTATAATCATTTGAGTAAGGAAAGGTAAGTTAGATCCAAAGCTTTCGTAAAGCTTTGCAAATGTAGGAACTATAAAGGTTAAAATTCCAAGAACTATTATTGTTGCAACTACTACTACTGTTATTGGATACCATGAAGCACTTACTAGTTTACGTTTAATAGCTGCTATCTTTTCATAATATTCAGTAGCCCTCTGGAGAATAACATCCATTTTTCCTGATTCTTCAGCTGCTGATATAAGATTTATAAGAAATGGTGGAAAAACATGGGGATGTTTTTTCATAGCTTCAGCTAATGAAACTCCAGCTAGAACCTCATTTTTAACATCTTCAAGAGCTTCAGCTAAAGTTTTATTTGGCATTTGTTCAGCTAGTATTTCTAAACTTTCAGCTATGCTTATTCCTGCAGCAATCATAGCTCCTAGCTGTCTTGTAAATAAAGCAAGGTCTCTTTCCTTTACTCTAGGTCTAAAAAAGTTTATAGTTTGTTTCTTTTTATCTGAGGCAGATATAAGTTTTAGTTTTATTTCCTGAAATCCTTGTTTGACTAATTCTGCCTCTGCAGAGTTTATATCTGGCGCTACGATAGTGTCCCTTCTAAGTACTCCATGTTTATCTCTTGCTGTGTATAAAAATTTAGGCACTTAGTCCTCCTTTACACTCTCATTTGTAACATTCTTGTTAGTTCTTGTGGATCTGGAGAAACTTTTAAAGCATCTTCAGGAAGAATAAGTCCTTTTCTAACAGCATCTACAAGAGATTGATTTAATGTTTGCATGCCTGTTTCAGCCTGTCCTGTTTGCATTAATCCATATATTTGATGGATTTTGTTTTCTCTTATAAGGTTTCTTATTGCTGTAGTTGGTATAAGGACTTCATGAATTAAAACTCTTCCACCACCTATCCTAGGAAGAAGTCTTTGAGATATTACTCCTTGAAGAACAAAGCTAAGTTCTGTTCTTATTTGTTCCTGCTCATTTTCAGGAAATACGTTAATAATACGGTTTATTGTCTGAATTGCTGTATTTGTGTGAAGGGTTGCAAAAACCAAGTGACCTGTTTCTGCAGCTGTTAAGGCTGCTTTTATAGTAGCTAAATCTCTCATCTCTCCTACAAGGATAACGTCTGGGTCTTCCCTTAATGCATACTTAAGGGCAGTAGCAAAATCTTCTGTATCTGTCCCTATCTCCCTTTGGGAAACAATAGACGTTTTATGAGGGAATAAATATTCTATAGGATCTTCTATAGTAATAATATGATAAGGGTATTTTTTATTAATGTAATCTATCATTGAAGCTAAGGTTGTTGTTTTACCTGAACCTGTTGGTCCTGTTACTAAAACTAACCCCATACTTTTTTGACATAATGTTTCAACAGATGGAATTAAACCAAGTTCTTCCATTGGTTTTATTTCATATGGAATTCTTCTTAAAGCTGCTGCTACTGTTCCTCTTTGTCTAAAAACATTAACCCTGAACCTTCCAACTTCTTTTATTCCAATAGAAAAATCTACTTCATTTTTTTCTTCAAAAGTTCTCTTTTGTTTTTCATTCATTATAGAGTAAATAATTCTTTGAGTATCTTTAGGTAAAAGGACAGGGAAATCCTCTTTTAGATATCTTATTTTTCCATCTACTCTTATTGCAGGTGCAGCTCCTGCTGTAATATGTATATCTGTTGCATCTTTTTCAACAGCAAGTTTAGCAATTTCTAAAAGGGATACATTATTAGGTGATTGCATGAATTTTGAACCTCTTTTTTTATTTTATTAATACTCTTTCTACTTCAGCAATATCGGTAATTCCCTTTTTAATCTTTAGAAGACCACTTTGATAAAGAGTTCTCATCCCTTTTTTAATTGCTGTTTCTTTGATATCTGACGCAGTTGCTCCAGATAAAATAAGTTTTCTAAGCTCATCATCCACTTCTAATATTTCATGAACAGCTATTCTTCCCTTATACCCTGTTCTATTGCAATGTTCACAACCATCAGGATTGTGAACATAAAATTTTCCTTCTTCTATATCTTTGTCACTTAACCCTAAACCTTTCCAGAACTCCTCAGGATACTGTGCTGGAAGTTTACAGTTATCGCAGAGTTTTCTTACTAATCTCTGTGCAACAACAAGGTTAACAGCAGTACCAACAAGAAAATGTTCAACACCAATATCAACAAGTCTTGTTATAGAAGATGGAGCATCGTTAGTGTGGAGGGTTGAAAATACAAGGTGACCAGTTAACGCTGCTTTTATAGCTATTTCTGCAGTTTCTCTGTCCCTAATCTCACCAACAAGAATAATATCAGGGTCTTGTCTTAGAAAGGATCTTAATGCTTCAGCGAAAGTTAGTCCTATATTTTCTCTAATCTGAACCTGATTTATTCCTGGAATAGATACTTCCACAGGGTCTTCAGCTGTAGATATATTTACATCCTCAGTATTTCTTTCCATTAATGCTGTATATAAAGTTGTTGTTTTACCTGAACCTGTTGGTCCTGTTACAAGTACCATTCCCCAAGGGCTGTATATAGCTTTTCTGACTTTTTCTAAATCATCTGGTTCAAATCCTAGATCTTCAAGTTTTAAGTTTAGATAACTCTGGGCATCCTGTATTCTCATTACAACTTTTTCGCCGTAAACTGTAGGAACAGTGGATACCCTTAAATCTATAGGTTTTCCGTCTATTTTTATACGAATTCTTCCATCTTGAGGAAGTCTTTTTTCTGCTATATCAAGATTTGCCATTATTTTGTATCTTGCTACTAAAGGGTCTTTCATAGTTACAGGAAGCTTCTGTACAGTCCTTAAAATACCGTCCAATCTATATCTAACTCTAACCTCCTTTTCAAAAGGTTCTATATGAATATCTGAAGCTCCCTGTCTAACAGCATTTACAATAAACAGTCTAGAGGCTTTAACAATTGGTTCTTCTTTGGCATGGGAAACAGTGGCATTTATATCTTCCTCTTCCTCTTTTATAGTTTCCTCTTCTACCTGAGCAGAAACTTCCATATCTGTTAAAACTTCTTCTGCAGATGCAATAGGTGCAATTTCTCTAAGCAGTGCTTCTATCTCAGAATAAGATGCAACATAAAGTTCTATATTTTTTATTCCCATAAACTTAAGATACTGAAGAATTTCCTTATCTACAGGATTAAATACAGCTACAGCTAAAGTAGAGCCATCTTTATATGAAATAGGCACAAATTTCTTTTTTTTCATATAGTTATATGAAATATTTTTTACAAGTTCAGGATCTATATTTACTTTATGTTCTTTTGGATTATACGGAGTTAAGTTTAAGAAGTTAACAAAGAAATCCTTTATCTTATATTCATCTGCTATTCCACTTGTTACAATATAAACAAGGACATCAGTAAAATCTCTATCTTTTACATTTGGATTATTCCTTACTTTCTCAACAGGAACTATTCCGTGAGAAACCATTAATCTAAGGAATGTAAGTTTTCTTCGGCTTTTTTCCATTGCTCATCCTTAACGGATTTATTGTTTATTAATTCTATACTAATTAAATAGTATAAAATAATATACTATTGATATGATATTTTACAAATTGAGGAGCCTAATTTGTCTGGGAAACTTAATAATATTAAAAGAATATTAATAGCAAATCGTGGAGAAATCGCGATAAGAGCTATTAGGTCAATAAGAGAATTAGGTGGAGAATCTATAGCTATATATTCAACAGCTGATAAAAATTCCCTGCACAAAGACCTAGCAGATTATTCAATATGTATTGGAGAAGCTCCTGCTAACAAAAGTTATCTTAATATTCCTGCTATTTTGTCAGCGATAGAAGTTTCCTACGCAGACGCAGTTTATCCAGGATACGGCTTCTTAGCAGAGAATCCTCATTTTGCTGAGATATGTGAAAGAAGTAATATTAAGTTTATAGGGCCTTCTTCTGAGACAATTAGACTAACAGGGGATAAAGCAGCAGCAAGACAGGCAGCTGAAGAAGCTAATGTTCCAATCATTCCTGGAAGTCCCCCTGTTAGTGATTTAAAAACAGCCTTAGAAACTGCCAAAAAGATTGGATACCCTGTTCTTATAAAAGCAGCTGCAGGTGGCGGTGGTAGAGGGATGAGAGTAGCTAGAACAGAGCAGGAGCTTGCCAGATTATTACCTGTTGCTCAGAGGGAAGCTGAAGCTAACTTTGGTGATCCTAGAGTATATATAGAAAAATTTATAGAAAATCCAAAACATATTGAAATACAGATACTAGCAGATGAATACGGAAACGTTGTTTATCTAGGAGATAGAGAGTGTTCTATTCAAAGAAGACACCAGAAACTTCTTGAAGAAGCTCCATCTCCTTTTATAACTGATGAAGTAAGAAAAAAGATGGGAGAAGCAGCAGTTAGATTTGCAAAACATGTAGGTTTTACAGGAGCAGGAACAGTAGAGTTTATAGTTGATAAAGATATGAACTTTTACTTTATAGAGATGAACGGAAGAATTCAGGTGGAACATCCTGTTTCTGAAATGGTAACAGGAGTAGACATAGTTTCATGGCAGCTTAGAATAGCAGATGGGCAAGAATTATCTTTTTCTCAGGATGATATAGAGCTAAAAGGTCATGCAATAGAGTTTAGAATTAATGCTGAAGATCCAGAAACATTTATTCCTAATCCTGGAATTATTGAAAAGTTATACCTTCCTGGAGGATACGGAGTAAGAGTAGACACTCATATCTATCAGGATTATAAAATTCCACCTTACTATGACTCTTTAATAGCAAAAGTCATTGTTTATGGAAAAGATAGAGAAGAAGCTATTATTAGAGCTAAAAGAGTTCTTCAAGAGTTAATAATAGAAGGAGTAAAAACTACTAAAGATTTTCATAAAAAGATTTTAGAAGATGAAGATTTTATAAGTGGAGTTTATACAACAACTTTAGTTGATACTAAATATTTGAAATAAAATAAAAATTAAAAACTTTGAAAGGAATTTAAAATGGTTAAAGTTTTAACAGTAGGTCCTTTACAGGAGAACACTATTTTATATATAGATAGAGAAACAGGAGAAACTGCGATAATTGACCCAGGAGCAGAGGGAGAGAGAATTATATTCTCACTGGAGAATTTTAAACCAAAATGTATCTTAGCTACCCATGGACATCTTGATCATGTGGGACAGGTAGGTTTTTTAAGAAAAGAACTAGATATCCCTTTTTATCTTAATAAAAAAGATGAATTTTTAATAGATAATGATATATTTCCAGGATTTGCTGAAATGCTAGATGCTTATCCATGTCCAAAACCAGATTTTGATTTAAAAGATGGAGATATCATTGAAGTTGGAAATTCTAAACTAAAGGTTATAGAAACTCCTGGACATACTCCTGGAGGAGTTTGTTTTTTTGATGAAAAAAATAAGATATTAATCGCTGGAGATACTCTTTTTAAAGGAAGTGTAGGAAGAACAGATCTTCCTGGTGGAAATGCTAACGAGCTTATGGATTCTTTAAAAAAGCTTATGGAACTTCCCGAAGATACAGTTGTTTACTGTGGTCATGGTCCAAAAACCACAATTGGCAATGAAAAGAAAACAAACCCATATATCACAGGTTCATACAGGTTAAAACTATGGTAAAGATAGGAACTCATGTATCATCTTCTAAGTCCCTTGATCTTGTTTTTGATAGAGGAAAAGAGGTAAATGCAGATACAATTCAGTTTTTTCTTTCATCTCCAAGATCTTGGAAATGGAAAGAAAGAACAGAAAAAGAAAAAGAGCTTTTTAAAAAGAAAAATAAAGAAACAGGCATAACTCCTACTGTTGTTCACGCCTCTTATCTTTTTAATCTGGCATCAGGAAATTTAGAACTTAGAAATAAATCTATCAATGGTGTAGTTAATGAATTAAAGCTTTGTGAAGAACTTAAAATAGACTTTTATGTTATACATGCAGGGAAAGCAAAAGGTTTAGAAGATAAAGAGGCTATAAAAAATATAATTGAAAGTGTAAAAATAATCTTATCTCAAGTTGAGCTTAAGCATACAAAGTTTTTGTTTGAAACATTAGCTGGACAAAAAGGGGAAATAGGTAAAAACACAGATGAATTAGTGGAGCTTTTAGAGCCTTTTGATAGGGAAAAAACAGGAATTTGTCTAGATACATGCCATATATACTCAGCTGGATATAAAATAAATGAAGAAGAAGGTTTTTACAGATATAAAGAAGAGTTGGATAAAAAAATAGGTCTTGATAATATCCATGTTATCCACTGCAACGATTCTAAAACTCCTTTTAACTCTCGAAGAGATAGACATGAGCATATTGGAGAAGGTTCTATAGGCCTTAAGGGATTTCAGCTGTTCTTAAACGATGATGATTTTAGAAAACTTCCTTTTATCTTAGAAACTCCCAAAGAGGGAAATTGGGATCTTATAAACAT
>JALWKR010000310.1 GCA_027081375.1 Persephonella sp. | reverse complement strand
AAAGAGCTTATAAAAAAAGCAGGGGGAGATCAGCCTGTATTTGCAAAAATAGAAAAGCATGAAGCAGTTGATCATATTGATGAGATTATAGAAGAAGCTGATGGGATTATGGTTGCTAGAGGAGACCTTGGAGTTGAAATAGAGATGGAAAAAGTTCCTGTTATTCAGAAGAAGATAATAAAAAAATGTAATAAAGCTGGAAAACCTGTTATCACTGCAACCCAGATGCTTCTATCTATGGTATCTTCCCCTAGACCAACAAGAGCTGAAGTTTCAGACATAGCAAATGCTGTTTTAGATGGAACAGATGCAACAATGCTTTCAGATGAAACAACTGTTGGGAAATATCCTGTTGAAGCTGTCAAGGTTATGGATAAAACAATAAGAGAAACAGAAAAAATATACCCATATTACAGAGATTATGGAAAAAAAGAGAAAACAGCTACATCTGCAATTGCAGAAGCAGCTGTAAATTTGTCAGAAGATATTAATGCAAAAGCTATTGTTGCTTTCACAAAATCAGGAAGAACAGCTAGGAACGTATCTAAATACCGTCCTGAGTGCAGTATCCTAGCAATAACCCATGATGAAAAAACCTTAAGAAGGCTCTCTATAGTATGGGGAGTAAATCCGTACATGGTTATAGAAAGCAATGAAAATACAGATATAATGCTGAAAGAGTTTATAGAGTATGCATATAAACATGACTTTAAACCTGAGGACATACTTATAACCCTTGTTGGTTTTGTAGGAGGTTTAACAGGTTCAACATCTATAATTAGAATTATAAGAAAAGAGGATTTAGAGCAGTTTGGTATTCTTTAACAAAGGAGGGAGAGTGAGATGAGAAAATATATTTTTCTTCTTCTTGTTCCATTTATTCTCCTAAGTTGCCTCGGAGATAATGGAGATGATACAGACGTAACCTTTGGAATTCCTAATCCACCATCTCCAAACTGTCAATACTGCATTCCTCAAGGAGCTTTATTTGTATGTGAGGAAATAGAGGAAGCTTTAAATCTTATTAATCAAATAAGAGAAGAAGTTGGAGTTTCCCCTTTAGAATGGGATTGTCAGCTAGCAGAAGCTGCTCAAAGCTGGGCTGAATATCTAGCAGAAAATAGCCTTTTTGAACATGAACCAAATTCTCCTTACGGGGAAAATCTATTTATAGCTGGTGATTCTGTTCCTACATTAGTTGATGCAATTAGTGCTTGGTATGAAGAAAAGAATATCTTTGATCCTACTGATCCAAACTGGTGCGATAAATTAAATGAAGTTGGTCATTACACACAGCTTGTATGGAGAAATACAACAAAAATAGGTTGTGGAATGGCTAAATATCAAAAAAAGTATCAGGGAGTTTTTGAATATGTAATTGTGTGTAAATTTGATCCTCCTGGAAATATATGTAATGAAATGCCCTACTAATAGGGGAAAATTCCCCTATTTTCTTCTTTTTATCTTATTTATTTTTCTTCCTCTAAGACTTCTTTAACAAAGTTTACAGGTAATTCTAAAATATCAGCTATTTTTTCAAAATCCCATCCTGTTTTCTTATATAGTTTTATTATATCTTCTCTTTTAGCTTCTAATTTACCTTTTTCAATTCCTTCCTTATAAAGAGGGTGTTTTTCCATTGTTTCTCTATCTATTGTCAATGGCATTTTACCTTTCTCCTTCTTAAACTCTTCCATTAATTTAGGTCTATACGACAACAGGTTCAACAACTTATAAATAACTTTCTATTTGTAGATTAGCGATGGAAATATATCCACCAGATAATAAAACATTTGAGGAATACATCAAAGATGCCTTTATTAATGAGTTAAAATCACAAAACCTTTATGATAAATCTTCCAATAAAACTATCACAATTTATATTACAAAATTAGATTTTGATACATTCAATGGTCACTGGATAATCAGTGGAAATATAAAATTACCAAATAGAAAAACTTTTTACATAACTGAAGTATACGATTTTGGCTTTATATATTTGGGTGACCAAGCTTGTAGAGAAGTTTTGAGAACATTTCCAAATGCAGTTTAAGATTTTATAAAGAAAATAGTAAGAAATCCTCAATTCATTAACTATATAAAAAATCCCAAGAGTTAATGAGAGTATAGTTTTAACTACATATGT
>JALWKR010000309.1 GCA_027081375.1 Persephonella sp. | reverse complement strand
ATGGTTGAGCATACCCTAAAAAACATGAGATTAGGGGGAATTTTTGATCATGTAGGATACGGTTTCCACAGATATTCAACTGATGAAAGATGGATTCTACCTCACTTTGAAAAGATGCTTTATGATCAGGCAATGCTTACTATAGCTTATGCAGAAACGTATCAGGTTACAAAAGACCCATTCTACAAAAAAGTTGTAGAAGAGATTTTAGAATATGTTCAAAGAGATATGACTTCAAAGGAAGGAGGATTTCACTCTGCTGAAGATGCTGACAGCGAAGGAGAGGAAGGAAAGTTTTATGTATGGTCTTACAATGAGCTAAAAGAGATTTTAGGAGAAGATTTTGATATTATCAGCAAAGTTTTCAATGTAACAGAAAAAGGAAACTACAGAGAAGAAGCAACAGGAAGACTAACAGGGAAGAATATTCTTTATATGAAGAAAACATTAAATGAGCTAGCTGAAGAGTTAAAAATGCCTTTAGAAGAGTTAGAAGAAATAGTTAATAGAGCAAGAAAAAAGCTCTTTGAAGTTAGAGAAAAAAGGGTTCATCCTCTTAAAGATACAAAGATACTGACAGACTGGAATGGTCTCATGATTGCTGCTTTCTCAATAGCAGGACAGGTGTTAGATAGGGAGGAATATGTAGAAACTGCAAAAAAGGCCGCAGATTTTATTTTAGAAAAAATGAAAACAGAAAAAGGATTTTTATTACATAGGTATAAAGACGGTGAAGCAAAATTTGAAGGGAAGTTAGATGATTATGCTTTCTTAACATGGGGATTAATAGAGCTTTATAACGCTTCTTTTGAAGAAAAGTATCTAAAAGAGGCAGTTCAGCTAACAGAAAAAATGATTAAGCATTTCTGGGATGAAAAAGATGGTGGATTTTTTATGACTCCAGATTTTATAGAAGAAGAGCTTATTATCAGACCTAAAGAAAGTTATGATGGAGCAATTCCTTCAGGAAATTCTGTAGCAGCTTACAACCTTTTTAGACTATTTAGATTAACAGGAAACAAAAAGTACGAAGAGTATGGATTAAAAACTGTAAACGCTTTTGCTGATAAGATAGAATCATTATTAACAAGTTATTCTATGATGCTTGTTGCCTTTGATTTTTATATATCAGAAGGAATTGATATTGTTTTAACAGGGGGAGATATTGATAGTTTTGTTAAAACTATAAACAGCAGATTCTTGCCTCACAAAACGCTTCTTTACAAAAAAGATGATACTCTATCAAAGATAGCTTCTTTTACCAAAGATATTCCTGTAAGCAAGGAAACAAAAGCTTACATATGTAAAAACTTCGCCTGTGGTATGCCTGTTGATAATGTAGAAAAGTTGGAAAAGGAGCTTGATTAACCAAGCTCCTTGCTTCTCTTTGTTGCTGCCTCAACTGCATTTATAACAGTATCCCTTAATGAACCTTTTTCTAACTCGTGAAGACCGTATATAGTTGTTCCAGCAGGAGAAGTTACTTTATCCCTTAAAACACAGGGATGTTCTCCTAACTCTTTTAAAAGTTTTGCAGAGCCTAAAACTGTCTGAACTGCAAGTTTTAAGGCATCAGGGTAAGATAGGCCTCCTTTTACTCCTCCTTGAGCTAAAGCATCTATAAATGTAAAAACATAGGCAGGTCCACTTCCAGATAATCCTGTCACAACATCCATAAGGCTTTCATCTACTTCTAAGACTTCTCCTAAAGTTCTTAGTATGTTTAAAACATTTTCTCTGTCTTCTTCTGTTATTTTCTCATCAAAAGTAACAGCTATTGCCCCTTCTCCAATAAGAGCTGGTGTATTAGGCATAACTCTTACAACTTTTGCCTCAGGAGCAATATATTTAATCTTATATATAGTAGTACCAGCTAAAACAGATATAAGAACTTTTTCTTTTAAAAAAGAGGCTATAGGCTTAACTACATTTTCTAAATCCTTTGGTTTAACAGCCAAGATAATTATTTCTGCTAGTTTAGCAACTCTTTCACTATTATCTGTTCCAGCAATGTTGTATCTGTTAACCAGATAATCTCTTCTTTCATTATTTATCTCAGAAACAATAATATCTGTAGAGGATACTAAACCACTGTTAATAAGACCTCTTATTATAGCCTCTCCCATCTTACAGCCGCCCAATACAC
>JALWKR010000308.1 GCA_027081375.1 Persephonella sp. | reverse complement strand
AAGAATATACGGAGAAAGTGTTGATATTGGAGCAAATGAGTTTGTAGCCCCTGATAAAAAAGAAAGTAAACTTTTATTCGCGTATCTTTTACCACCTTCTACAAATATAAACAGACCTGTTTATCTTGCTTTTTCAGTTTTTGCTAAAGACAATGACAATTTAACCTGTGAAGTAGATTTTAATAACGATGGAAATCCAGAATACACAAAAGAAAACTGTAAAGATTTTCAGTATGTTTCACATGTCTATAAACAAGCAGGTACATATCCTATAAAGCTTACTGTTAAAAAAGGAGATAAATTTATCGCCAGAAAAGATTTCCTAGCTACAGTATCAGATGTAGAGGATAAGTTATTAAACATTCAAGTCGATGTAGGAAATCTTGATGAAGAGAATAATTTACCAGTTAGCGTGAGTATGGATAATGATTTTCCTGTTGTATGTAAATGGCATATAAAATACGTTGGCCCTTTTTATAGTTATGAATATGGAGGTCTTTACTATGGAGGAGGAACAGTTACAGACTGTAGCAGTACAACATTAAAAATAAAAAATGCTAAAAACGTTTATATTTTCCTTGAAGTAGATGACAATGAAGGAAACGTAATAGATCTTTTACCAGTTACAAAACTAAATCTTTCAAATAGAAGGTTCAAAAGTTATCCTACAGGAAAAGTTCATTTAAATAAAACAAAAGGATATATTCCTTTAACAGTACAACTTGAGCTTCAGCCAATTATAAATGAAACTCCACCAAAAACGTGCTATATAGATTTTGATGGTGATGGAAACTACGAAGAGATAATAAATGACTGTTATCAACAAACTCATCAACTTTCATATACTTATGAGAATCCAGGAACGTATATTTTAAAAATAGTATTTGAAGATGAGCATGGAAATACAAGTTCAAAAACTTTTCAGATAGTAGCTAGTAGAAGAACCATTAACAATCCACCTAAAATAAAAGATTTTAGATACACAAGAGAAGGAAGAGTTCCCCTATATGCAACATTTAAAATTGAAGTAGAAGACCCTGACGGTGATGCTGTTATATGCAAGATAGATTTTGAAGGTGACGGTAATTTTGATAAAACTATAGAAAACTGTGATTCTGAGACAGTTTATCATGTTTATACAGACCCAGAAACTTATAAACCTATAGTACTAGCTGAAGACTCAGGAAACCAAAAAAGTGTGAAAACAGGATATATTCTTGCCTACGAATTTTATAAAAAAATACTTCCTGAAGAAAACTACTATACAACTCATCTTTACCCAGAAATATTTGAAGCTTTAAAGAAAAAATACAAACTGCCAGATACATTAAAAGATAGAAGCTTTGTTATTCTTGTCTATGCAAAACCAAAACGCCAAAATGGAACCATATATCTTTATCCTAATATTTCAAACTTTCCACTAGTAGGAGAAGAGTTTATAGCGAAAAATGATATATATGATTTTCCTTTTGGTTTATTAAACGTAAAAGTTGAATATGTTGAAAAAGGTTCTAAAGTTTGTATAGCAGAACATATACCAGGTTATATTCCAGAAAATGCTATCTTTGTAAAATACAACAAAGATGGATCAGTAACTCCTATAAAAAACGTTTATTCCAGCTACGATGGTATAAACTGGAAAAAAGGATTAATTCCAGGATACAGAATTATTAAATACTGTGCATTAGAAGGTGGAAAATTTGACGAAGATGGCGTTGCAAATGGGGTTTTTGTTGATCCTGCAGGGTTAGCAGTTCCAGCTGGCTCATATAATCCATCAAATCCTCCTGAGAACAATCAAAATAGTGAAGACGGCAACAACAACTATAATCCTCCAAATAACAATAATTCAACAAATACTATAAGATGCAGTGGAGGTAGTGGGTGTTCCCTTAATAAAAATGCACCTTTATCAGATATCCTTCCTTTAGCTATAATCTTAATTGTTTTCCTTATAAGAAAAATTCAGAAAGGAGGCGAAGCTGTATAAATTTGAGCTATTAAAAAAAGACGGAAATGCTAGACTTGGAAAGATATATACAAAACACGGGGAGATTGAAACCCCCGTGTTTATGCCTGTTGGTACTCAAGGGACAGTAAAAGCAATAACGAAAGACCAGCTTCTATCAACAAAACCTCAGATAATACTTG
>JALWKR010000307.1 GCA_027081375.1 Persephonella sp. | reverse complement strand
ATAGAATTTACAGATGTTACATTAAGAGATGGACAACAAAGCTTATTAGCAACAAGAGTTAGAACAGAAGACCTTCTACCAGCAGCAGAAAAATTAGATAAAGCAGGGTTCTGGTCTCTAGAAGTTTGGGGTGGAGCTACTTTTGATGTGTGCCTTAGATTTTTAAAGGAGGATCCTTGGGAAAGGTTAAGAAAATTTAAGGAAGTAGCTCCAAATACAAAACTTGAGATGCTTTTAAGAGGTCAGAATGTAGTTGGGTATAGACACTATCCTGATGATGTTGTGGAAGCATTTGTAAGAAAAGCTGCTGAGAATGGAATAGATGTGTTTAGAATTTTTGATGCTTTAAATGATGTTAGAAATATGGAAGTTGCCATAACTACAGCTAAAGAAGAAGGTAAGATTGTTAAAGGAGTTTTATCATACACAATAAGCCCTGTTCATACAGTAGATTACTTTGTTGGGATTGCTAAACAGCTTAGAGACCTTGGAGTTGATATTATTTCTATAAAGGATCAGGCAGGTATTTTATCTCCTAAAGTTGCATATGAGCTAGTAAAAAGATTAAAAGAAGAAGTTAAGCTTCCTGTTCATGTCCACGCTCAATCTACAGCTGCAATGGCTGAAATGACATACTTAAAAGCTGTAGAAGCTGGTGCTGATATTATAGATACAGATGTTTCAACTTGGTCATGGCTTACAGCTCACCCTGCAGTTGAAACAATGACGTATGCTTTAAGAGAGTTTGGATATGAGATAGATATAGATTTATCAATAATAGAAGAAGTTGCTGAATATCTGAAAGAAGTAAGAAAGAAATATAAAAAATATGATACATCTGAGAAATGGCCTGATTCGCAGGTTCTTATACATCAAATACCTGGTGGTATGATGTCTAACTTTATTAATCAGTTAAAAGAGAATGATGCCCTTGATAAACTTGATGAAGTTAAAGTTGAAGTAGCTAGAGTTAGAGAAGATTTAGGATACCCTCCTCTTGTTACTCCAACATCTCAGATTGTAGGAACTCAGGCTCTACTAAATGTTCTACAGGGAGAAAGATACAAAGTTGTTACAAAAGAGACAAAAGATTATGTAAAAGGCTTATACGGAAGACCTCCAGCTCCTATTAAACCTGAGATTATTGAAAAGATTATTGGAGATGAAGAGCCTATACAGGTTAGACCTGCTGATTTACTTGAACCTGAGCTTGATAAATGCAGTGAAGAAGCTCAAAAGGTAGGTGCTAGAAGTGAAGAGGATATTCTCTCTTACTGCTTATTCCCTCAAGTTGCTAAAGAGTTCTTTGAGTGGAGAGAAAAATACGAAAAAGGAGAAGCTTTACCTCCTGAAGTTGAAGAAGTTTCAGAAGGAGAAGAAGCCTGTACAACAAAAGCTCCTGTTGAGTTTAATATAACCCTCCATGGAGAAACATATCATATTCAGATAGCAGGTGTTGGTAGTCCTGTTGAAGGTGGAACTCCTTACTTTGTAAGAGTAGACGGTAGATTGGAAGAGACAATTGTTCAGCCTATAAAAGAGATAGAAGTTGGAGAAAAGATGGAAACTCTCCCATCTGAAGCAAGAGCAACAGGAAGACCTAAAGCTGTTGATGTTGGAGATATAAGCTCTCCAATGCCAGGAAAAGTTGTCTCTGTAAAAGTTTCTCCAGGAGATAAAGTTAAAAAAGGTGATGTTCTCCTTATTGTTGAAGCGATGAAAATGGAAAATGAAATTCATTCTCCAATAGATGGAACTGTTGAAGAAGTTTATGTAAGGGAAGGAGATAACGTAAACCCTGATGAATGTTTAATTAGAATAATGCCAGATTAAAAATTTGAAAAAAATAATTAGTGAGATATAATATTATGGCTCTTTGGAGAGGTGGCCGAGTGGTCGAAGGCGGCTCCCTGCTAAGGAGTTGAGCGGGTTTTCCCCGCTCCGAGGGTTCGAATCCCTCCCTCTCCGCCATTCTTTCTAAACAAACCACTCGTCATCAAACCTCTTTGATAAATCAAGGGTTATATAGTTATAGAAAGGTATTCTTTCTATCTGCTTACTGTCTTTATATATTCCAAAGGAGACTTCTATTTTTCTTGAACTATTAAAGGGTAAACATTTAAATGGAATTTTTACCTCACATATATGTTTACATAAATACTC
>JALWKR010000306.1 GCA_027081375.1 Persephonella sp. | reverse complement strand
AAACAAAGATTGCTGAGAAAAATACTCTCATATCCACTCTCCTCCTTTAAAGTTTGTGTTTGTTTCTTGTATAAATTTTGGCTAAAATTTTTGCAACGGCAACATATAAACTTTCAGGAATAAAATCCCCAATTTCACAGCTGGAATACAAAGTTCTAGCCAAAGGTGGATCTTCAACAATAGGAATATTATGCTCTTTTGCAATCTCTTTTATTTTCTCAGCTATAGTATTCTTTCCTTTTGCTATAACTTTAGGAGCTGCCATTTTTCCTCTTTCATACTGAAGTGCCACAGCATAATGGTCAGGGTTTGTTATAACAACATCAGCTTTTGGAACCTCAGACATCATACGTCTCATAGCCAGTTCTCTTTGTTTCCTTCTTATAGCAGATTTTATCTGAGGGTTACCTTCATACAGTTTCCTTTCTTCTTTTACTTCTTCCTTTGACATTTTTATATTTTCTTCATATTCCCATCTTCTATACAGAAAATCAATAACAGCTACAGGAATTGACATTAAAACAAACGCAAAAATCAGTATCATTATGTATTTAAAAAGAAAATAAATTTCTTGATTTATAGAGATAAAAGACATTGAAAAACTTTCAGAAATCATCTTTTTGACTAACAGATATGCTACTAGAGAGGCAAAGGCTAGCTTTAAAAGATTTCTAAAAAGTTCAAAAAGTGTTTTTATAGAAAATAATCTTTGAATTCCAGATATAACGTTTATTCTGTTTAGCTTAGGAGCTAAAGGTTTTAAGGTAAATAGAAATCCAAATTGAGCAACATTAGATACAATTCCAACAACTATAAGAAATAAAAATACAGGGAGGATAAGAATACCAAGTATTTTTACAGTTTCGTAGATAAAAATTGAGTTTAGCTCTGGAATTTTATTAAATGGGTCTGAGAATGTATATCTAAAATATTTCATAAGATAGTTATAAGAGAAAGGAATATAAAAAAACATCATTAGAAAAATAGCTAGAAGAGATGCGGCTATAGGAATATCCATACTTCTTGGAACCTGTCCTTCTTCCCTTGCTTTTTGACGCCGCCGTGGAGTTGCCTTTTCTGTTTTGCTAGGGTCTTTAGCCATCCTATTTTCCTAAAGCTTTTATTGTGTGAAGGTATGTATCTGTCATATTTTCTAATAGATGAACTCCAAAATATATTAAAACAGAAGCTCCAACAGCTAAAGAAGCAAGTCCAATAAAAATTTGAAGAGGGAGTCCAACTATAAAGACGTTAATCTGAGGTATAAGTCTGTTTATTAAAGCAAGAGCCACGTTGATTATAAAAAGAATTAAAGCAAAAGGAAAAGCCATCTTAAAACCAAAGTAAAAAATAACAGGAAGTTTTTCCAGTACATAAACAAATCCGTCAAAGTTTATAGGTTGTAAAACAGGAATAACCTCAAAACTTTTTAGGATAGACCCAATAAATATCTGATACGCCCCTGTTATAAAAAATAGAAGATAAAACAAGGCTATAAAATATCTGTCAAACACAGATATCTGTCCGAAGGCTGGGTCAAAAACGTTCACTATTGTTAGTCCCATAAAATAACTTATAATTTCTGCAGCATAAGAAAATGCTGCAATAAATATACTTACAGAAAGTCCCAGTAAAAACCCAATAACAACCTCTTTTAAAACAAGAATAAAGTATGTTAAAAGATGAAAATTTTCTAAAGAGGCAGATACACCAACTATTTTTGCAAAGAAGAATGATAGAGATATTACAAGTAAAACTCTTATATTTAACGGGATAAAGTTTGTATTAAAAAAAGGCATACTCATAAATATACCAATTACCCTTGAAACAATTAAAGAAAAACCAACAGCTATTTCTGGAGTTATAAGAGGTTCCATCTATAGTTCTTTATTTATTTTTTGCTTTATAAATTGTGTCAATATTAAATTTTAACATCTGCAAATAGTCTTTATTTTTCCCAAATGGGTCTAAAAAGACAATATTAATTCCTGTTTGCTGTTTAAGAAGGTTCCCATACTTTGAGTTATAAAACTGTTTGGCAGCAAAAAGATTTTTTATTCTGTATTTTTTTATCTCTTTTATAAGGTTAACAAGATGTTTTGGAGTAGGTTCTCTACCGTGTCCTAGTTCTACAACGTCTAGATAGATAAGATTAAAAGCTTTTGTAAAATAAGGCCATGTGTAG
>JALWKR010000305.1 GCA_027081375.1 Persephonella sp. | reverse complement strand
TTGAACCTGAAGAAAGAGCTACTTTTCAGTTTTCAATAAATACAACATTAAACGAAGTGGAAATAATTATTCATGAACTTGGAGAACCTTTTGATCCAGAAAGGCACAAATATTCTCCTGAAAAGGTTAGAAAAGATTTAAATTTTGATGGAGCAGGTTTTGAAGTAGTTAAAAAGCTTTCTGATGAGTTTGTTTTCCTTTTAAAAGGTAGAGAAGGTAAAGAGTTTAGAATTGTAAAGAAAATAAAACATCCTCATATTTTAGAGCTTTTTAAAGAAGAAGAAATTAAAGTAGAACCTGAAAAAGCTGTTGAGTACACAATTGCACCTGTTATAGAAGATGATGCAGAAGATATATCAAGGCTTATATACCGCTCCTATGGATATACCTATCCCAAAGAAGAGATGTACTACCCAGGTAAAATAAAGCAAGCACTGCGAGAGGGTAAAAAGTTTGGTGTTATAGTTAGGACAGAAAAAGGAGAAGCTGTTGGATACTTTGCTGTTTTAATGTCTACAGATTCAAATATTGGAGAGGTTGGAGAAGTTGTTGTTTCCCCTAAGCATAGAGGAAAGGGAATAATGAAAATGATGATGAAAGCTCTTATAGATATGGCAAAGGTAAAAGGACTTTTTGGGCTTTTTGGAGAGGCAGTTACAGTCCATACTGTAAGTCAGAAAGTAAATGCTAAATATGGTTTTAAATCTACTGCTTTAGTTTTAGGAGTTTTTCCCCCTGCAAAATACAAAGGTTTTAAACATAAACAGCAGAGAATTTCTGTAGTTATTGATTTTCTGCCTCTTACAGAAAGAAAAAATGTAAAAGTTTATCTGCCTAAAGAATATTCTAGGATATTAAGAGATATTTACAAGAATCTAGGAATAAATATATTAACTCTTCCTAAAAAAAGTTATCAGTTAAAAGAAAAAAGTACGCTATCTTTAGTTATAAACTACAACTTCAGCCATGCTCTTATTGTAGTTAGATCTTTTGGTAAGGATTTTATTGATAGAGTAAGAGAGAAAACAAAAACCCTTGCAAAAAAAGATATCAAAGGTATTTATATAGATCTTCCTTTAGATAAACCTGAAACAAAAGATTTGGTTCCAAAATTAAAAGAGATAGGTTTCATATTCTCAGGCCTTATGCCTCTTTTTCACAGAGAAAAAGATTATCTAAGAATGCAAAAAGTGTTTGATGATTTTGATTTTAGAGAAATTCATGTTTTTTCAGATATGGCAAAGAAAATAAAAAGGAAAGTTTATAAAGAATATAAAGAAGTGAGGAACAAATAATGAATTTTAGTGTTAAAGAAAATAAAATCATATTTACAATAGATGGAGATTTGAATTATCAAAAAGCTGTAGCAATAAAGAAAATCATTGAGAAAGAAGAAATAAAAAAAGTTTATATAGAATTTAAATGCCCTAAGTTTGTAGATACTGAAGGAATTAGACTACTTTATTCTCTATGGAAAAAAGGTTTTAATATAACATTAAAAAATCCACCTGATTTGTTTTTTGAAGTTGTTAAAATACTAAAGTTAGAAGAGTTATTAGAAAACATAGAGGTTGTAAATGGATAAAGTAGCTATAGCTCTCATTCAACATTCTTGCAGTGAGGATATAAAAGAAAATGAAGAAAAAGCTCTAAATATGATAGAAACAGCAGCTAAAAATGAAGCTAAGATTATATGCACACAGGAACTTTTTAAAACCAGGTACTTTTGTCAGGTTGAGGATTGGGATTACTTTAAATATGCAGAAGAAATAAATGAAAATAATGAGACAATAAAAAAACTTTCTAAAATTTCAAAAGAGTATTCCAGCGTTATCATTGCAAGTCTTTTCGAAAAAAGAGCTAAAGGGATTTATCACAATACAGTTGCTCTCATAAATGAAAAAGGAACTCTGGCAGGAATTTATAGAAAAATGCATATTCCAGATGATCCTCACTTTTATGAGAAATTTTATTTCACCCCTGGAGACTTAGGATACAAGGTTTTTAAGACAAAATATGGAAATATAGGAACTCTTATATGCTGGGATCAGTGGTATCCAGAAGCAGCTAGACTAACAGCTTTAAAAGGAGCTGATATTATTTTTTATCCAACTGCTATAGGCTGGCTTCCTGAGGAAAAAGAAGAGTATGGAGAAAGCCAATACAACGCATGGGAAACAGTTCAAAGGGGACATGCTGTCGCCAACGGATGTTATGTAGTAGCTGTGAATAGAGTTGAATTCGAACCTTCTCCAGATGGAAATAGTGGAATAGAGTTCTGGGGACAAAGTTTTATATCAAATCCGTATGGAGAAATAATCAAAAAAGCTTCTGTAAATAAAGAAGAGATTCTTATTTCAGAAATAGATTTAAAAATGATAGATGAAACAAGAATTGTTTGGCCATTTTTCAGAGATAGAAGAATAGACAGCTATCAAGAAATTACAAAAAGATGGATAGATTAAGATTGAACCTTTACTTTTTTCTTTTAAGAGCATCCTCAACAAAGTCAAGAGGAAGCTTAAGAACCTTAGATATTTTCTCAGCATCCCATCCTGTAGCCTGATGTAAATTTATAACATCTTCACGTTTTGCTTCTAATTTTCCTTTTTCTAATCCTTTTTGTAAACCTTCTTTTAGCCCTTCTTGTTTACCTCTTTGTAGACCCTCTTTTAAACCATCTTTAAAAAAAGGATGGTTTTCAATAGTTTCTCTATCAAATGTTATAGGCATCTTTTCTACCTCTAATTTGAATTCTTCTACTAATTTAGACCTTATTGTCAGCAGGTTCAATAATTTCTTTAAATAATCTCTTCTTTCCCTCTCTGGCAGTTTATAGAGCTCTGTTAAAAGTTCTCTAAAATATTTCTTTGGTTCTCTTACATTACATAGCATTGCTAATATTTTATCTGTCAGGCTATCGCTTTTAAACAGCTCCTCACAGCTTATCTCTCTTATGTCTTTCAGCTTGTAGTTAAAAGTAAGGTTTTCTATCTCTATTCTGTCTTTCATGTTTAAAGGTTTTTCTCCTACGTATAAAACCATCTGCTTTATTTTTCTGTTTGGATATTTAGAAGAGATAAGGATAAAATACTCAAGCATTCTAAAGGGCATGTTTTTGTCGTTTTGGGTTTGTAGTTCTAGATGAAAAATAGAACCATCTTCTAGCTCAACAAGAAAATCAGCTCTTCTTTCTTTTACTTCTGGTAGGGATATATCTAGAAGTTTTTTAGCATTTTTTCCTGAAAGTATTTGAACAAATTTAGGAGGAATTTCCTGAATAATATCTCTAAGGGTTATGTCTATTTTTCCCAATATACTAGCCTTTTAAAGAAGTTTTAAATCTCTTCGTTTTAGTGTGTTTGGAGGTTTAAGGAAAATATAAGTTGTAATATCCTAAAAAAATGGTAGATGCCTCAAACTACCGTTAAATCGTTTTTTTCCAAAAACCGCAAAAACAAACTTTTTCTCAATTAGTTTACTTGAGTAAAGGCAGATACCATTTTCCGAAGTTGGGTTATTTCTAGATCGTATTTGAGCTCAATGAAAAGGTTCTTTGTTCTAACGGTCGCAATACCCTAAAGAAGTCGGGTTAGTTCTAGATATTTGGTAGTTCGTGGATAGAATACAGAATTTAGTCGCAATACCCTAAAGAAGTCGGGTTAGTTCTAGATATATTCGAATATAATTATTAAATATGATAATGTCGCAATACCCTAAAGAAGTCGGGTTAGTTCTAGTTACGATCCAGATGCAAAAAAAGTACTCATTGGATGTCGCAATACCCTAAAGAAGTCGGGTTAGTTCTAGAGCTAGTATTTATTAGTATTAGCGAGCTTTTTAGTAATGCAAACTACTTGCAAAAACAAACGCAATATACCTCAAAGCTTTGATACTCAAGCATTAGCCAATTTTCGATATGCGGGACAAACCATATCGCTTTGTTATGTATCTATAATTTAAATTTTCTTTTATTTTCAATGACTTACATAAATCTTAGTTCACTTTTATCAAATTTTTTGTCCAGTTTAAAATATGATCTAGATCATATTTTCTTATCTTTTTATACTTCCCTATTCCCTTTTCAAATAACCTTGTAAAAAATTTTAACATAAAGAGATCAAAAAGGCGACCTAAAAGGCCGCCGCCTTTAGTATTAGCTTTGGGCTATTTTTCTAAGAACCATTGGGAGAATTCCACCGTTTTTAAAGTATTCAACATCAACAACAGTATCTAATCTTGATATAACTTTAAACTCTACAGTTTCTCCATTTTCTCTTGTTGCTCTAACTGTTAACTCTTTTCCTGGCTTCATATCCTCAACACCTATAATCTCGTAAACTTCTGAACCATCTAATCCAAGCTCTTCCCAGCCTTCACCTTCTTTAAACACAAGTGGAAGAACCCCCATTCCTACAAGGTTTGATCTGTGAATTCTTTCAAAGGATTTAACAATAACAGCTTTTACTCCAAGAAGTTGTGTTCCTTTTGCTGCCCAGTCCCTTGAAGAACCTGTTCCGTACTCTTTTCCACCAAGAACAATAAGAGGTGTTCCTTCTTTTGCATATTTAACAGCTGCATCATAAACAAACATCTCCTCTTTTTCAGGGAATTTGAGAGTGTATCCGCCTTCTTTAGGAGCAACAAGTTTGTTTTTAATCCTTACGTTTGCAAATGTTCCCCTCACCATAACCTCATGGTTTCCTCTTCTTGCTCCGTATGAATTAAACTCTTCTACTGGAACACCATGTTCAAGGAGATACTTCCCTGCTGGATACTCAGGAGGGATTTTTCCTGCTGGGGATATATGGTCTGTTGTTACAGAGTCTCCAAGAAGCTCTAATACTCTTGCTCCTTTTATGTCTTTTGGAGGATTAACTTCCAATGTAAAGTTATCAAAGTATGGAGGTTTTCTTATATACGTAGATTTTGGATCCCATTCAAATGTTTCACCTGTTGGAGCCTCTAAAGACTGCCAAAACTCATCTCCTTCTAAGATATTTTCATACTTTTCTTTGAATACCTCAGGAGATAGAACCTCATTCATAATCTGTTTAATCTCTTCCTGTGAAGGCCATATATCCTTTAGATATACTGGATTTCCGTTCGGGTCTTTTCCAAGAGGTTCTGTTGTCAGGTCTATATCTGTTCTACCTGCTATAGCATAAGCCACAACAAGTAGTGGAGATGCAAGCCAGTTTGCTTTTACATCAGGGTGAATTCTTGCTTCAAAGTTTCTGTTTCCAGATAAAACAGCAGAAACAATAAGGTCATTGTCTTTTATTGCTTTTTCAATATTTGGATGTAATGGTCCGCTGTTTCCAATACATGTTGTACATCCAAATCCAACAATATGAAATCTTAAAGCTTCAAGATAAGGAAGTAGTCCTGCTTTCCTTAGATACCCTTCAACAACTCTTGAACCGGGAGCTAAAGATGTTTTTACATAAGGTTTAACAGATAAGCCTTTTTCTACAGCTTTTTTAGCTAATAATCCTGCTCCAATAAGGACAGATGGGTTTGATGTGTTTGTACATGATGTTATTGATGCAATAACAACTGAACCATCTCCTATAACAACCTCTTCTCCGTCAAGCTCAATCTTAGCTATCTTTTTACCTTTGTGAATTCTACATTCCCCAACTTCCATATCTGTTCCTGCTTCATCTTCAAAAGCAGTAATTTCTTTAATATCTATATCTCTGTTGTAATTACAGTTTAAAAGATCTATAAATGTTTTTTTCATATCTTTTAAAGGAACCCTGTCCTGAGGTCTTGAAGGTCCTGCAAGGGAAGGTTCTATTTGAGACATATCTATTTCTACAATATCTGAGTATTCAGGAGTTTCATTTCCGGTATAGAAAAGCATATTTTCTTTTGTATAAGCTTCAACAAGCTTTGCTACATCTTCTCTGTTAGTTAGTTTGAGGAAGTTAATTGTTTCTTCATCTACAGGGAAAAATCCCATTGTTGCTCCGTACTCTGGAGCCATATTTGCTATTGTTGCTCTATCCGGTAAAGACAGCTTTTTAACTCCTTCTCCAAAGAACTCAACAAACTTCTCAACAACTCCAAGCTCTCTTAATTTTTGAGTTATTGTTAAAACAAGGTCAGTAGTTGTTGCTCCTTCAGGAAGCTCTCCTGTAAGTTTTACACCAACAACCTCAGGTATCTTCATATAGTAAGGTTGTCCAAGCATAACAGCTTCAGCTTCAATACCACCGACTCCCCATCCCATTACTCCAAGTCCGTTTATCATTGTTGTATGGGAGTCAGTTCCAACAAGGGAATCAGGAAAAGCTACTATTTCTCCATCTTCCTCTTTTGTCATAACAACCTGTGCTATATATTCAAGGTTAACCTGATGGATAATACCGCTTCCTGGAGGGAAAACTCTCATGTTATCAAAAGCTTTTTGTGCCCATTTTAGAAGAAGATATCTTTCCTTATTTCTTTTATACTCAAGTTCGAGGTTTTTCTTATAGGCGTCCTCTGTTCCAAAAAAGTCTATTTGAACAGAGTGGTCAATAATAAGGTCTACTGGAACAAGGGGATTAACCTTTTTAGGGTCAATGCCAAGCTCTTTTGCAGCATCTCTCATAGCTGCAATATCAACAACCCCAGGAACCCCTGTAAAGTCCTGCATTATAACCCTTGCAGGATGATGAGGAATTTCAACAGGAGTTTCATACTTTTTCTTCCAGTTAGCAATATTTCTCAGATGTTCCTCAGTAACAACCTTTCCATCAAGATTTCTCAAAAGATTTTCCACAAGAATTCTTATTGAGAAAGGAAGTCTTTCAATATCTCCAACATTTTTCTCATGAAGCTCTTTTAGAGAGTAATAGGAATAAACATTATCCCCAACAGTGAGATGTTTTTTAAACATACTTTTTTCCATTTTAGCCCTCCAAGGAGTATTATTTAAATAACTTAAATTTAAATAAGCATGTTTTTGTTTCAAGTAATATTAGAAATTTCATAAAAAATTACTTTTAAAAGTTTATACTAAGATTAGTAAATCCTAACTTAAAACAAACTATGGAGGGTGCAGTTGATAGACAAGGATTTTACCCCTGAGGAAAAGAAAGCCACTTTGGGACTTGCAGGTATCTTCTCTTTAAGGATGTTGGGACTTTTCTTAGTTCTTCCAGTTTTAAGTATCTATGCCTCTCAGTTTCCTGGAGCAACATCGTTTCTTGTTGGGGTTGCAATAGGTGCATATGGTCTAACACAGGCATTTTTCCAGATTCCCTACGGTCTTCTTAGTGATAAGATAGGAAGAATTCCAATTTTAATTTCCTCAACAATTATCTTTATCTTAGGAAGTTTACTTGCTGCATATGCTTCTTATGAACACAGTATCTATATGCTTATTGTTGGAAGACTTCTTCAAGGTATGGGAGCTGTTTCATCTGTTGTTATAGCGTTGATTGCAGACCTTACAAGGCCAGAGATTAGAACAAGGGCAATGGCTACTATTGGAGCTTCTATAGGAATGGCTTTTGCTTTTGGTATGGTAATAGGCCCTTGGATAGCAGCTCATTTTGGTCTTGCTGGGGTATTTTTATTTACAGCTATTTTAGCAGCTATTTCTCTACCTTATATTATCTGGGGAATTCCTAGACCAAAAGTGATTGTTCACCATGAAGATGCAGAGTTTACAGGTTCTTATCTTGGAGATGTTTTAAGGAATAAAAACCTTCTTAAAATGGATTTTGGAATGTTTACTCTGCATATGGGGTTAACAGCTGTGTTTACAACAGCTCCTCTTATTTTGAAACAGTTTATGGATCCTAAAGACCTATGGAAAGTCTATCTTATTATGTTTTTAGTGGGACTTGTTTTAATGGTTCCTTCTACAATAATTGCTGAGAAAAAAGGTCTTATAAAAGAGGTTAAAATAGCAGCAATAGTTATTCTTTTAATATCCTTTGGACTGTTTATTAAATTTGAAAATGAGTTTGTTCCTGCTGTAATTGCTATTATTGTTTACTTTACAGGATTTATGATGCTTGAGCCTATAATGCCTTCTCTTATGAGTAAATATGCAAATCCTAGGACAAAAGGTACTGCTTCAGGGGTGTTTAATACTTCTCAGTTTTTTGGAGCTTTTGTTGGTGGTGCTGTAGCAGGTTATCTTATGAAGTATGGTACTGAGTATGTATTTTACTTTTTAGGTTTAATAACAATTTTATGGCTATTAGTTGTTTTATCTCTTGAAATGCCTGAGAAAACCTCTAAGTAAGCATGTTTATTATGTAGTTGGATACTAAACAACCTTTTTCTGTAAGGGAGATTTTTCTCCCTTTTCTTCTCAAATATCCTTCTTCTATCAAGAAATCTATTTTTTCTTTGTTTTTAACAAGATTTTCTTCTACTCCTTCAACAGTTCTAAGACCAAGAATAACTTTTTCTCTCTTTATATCTTCTGTAGAGAGCTTATCAACAAAAAGAACAGGTTTTTTCCCTTCTCTTATCTTTTTCATATAATCATCAAGATTTTTTGTATTACCAAACCTTTTGTTTCTTACAAAAGACCATGCTGAAACGCCTATTCCTAAAAAGTAAGTATGGTTCCAGTAAAAAAGGTTATGTTTGCACTGGTATCCTTTCTTAGCCCAGTTAGATATTTCATATCTAAAAAATCCTTTTTCTGAAAATCTTTTATTTAGAAGAAAATACATCTCCTCTAATAAATTTTCTTCTGGAAGAAAAAATTCTCCTTTTTTAACCTGTTGTCCTAAAGGGGTTCCTTCGTAAGCTGTCAGCATATAAGCTGATATATGTGTAATTGGAAGACTTAGGTATCTATCTATATCTTGTTCTAATTCTTCTAATGTCTGCCCCTGAATACCGTAAATCAAATCAAGATTTATATTTTCTATTCCTGCTTTTTTAGCATCTTCTACAGTTTTTACAGTATCTTCAGAAAGGTGATTTCTCCCTAATATTTTTAGATTTTTCTCAAGAAAACTTTGAGCCCCAATACTTATTCTGTTAACTCCATATTCTTTTAATTTGAAAAAATCTTCGTATCTGTAAGTTTTAGGATTAATCTCTACAGTTATTTCTAACTCTTTTTCAGTTTTAATGTTTTCTTTAACAAAAGATATCAAATCTCCTATAAGCTCTGGTTCTAAAACAGAAGGAGTACCTCCTCCGAAATAGATAGTTTCTAAGGAAAAATCTTCCCCTGAATAAAAAGAGAGTTCTTTCTTTAAAGTTTCAACGTATTTTTTGTAAATATCTCTATCATCAATAACTATTGAAGTAAAATCACAATAAGGACATTTAATATTGCAAAATGGAACATGTACATATAACCCTTTTATCATTTTATCCTCAAAATCAAACAGTGTTTTATTGCAATTTGACCTACCTTAGCATATACTATTCTAACTTAATAAAGACTAACTCTAATGGAGGTAATACAATGAAGGTTAAAGTATCAGTTGACCAAGATCTCTGCACAGCTTGTGCTCTTTGCTATGACGAGCTCCCAGAAGTTTACGAAGATCAAGGAGACGGAATAGCAAAGGTTAAAGATGATATCGGCGGAGATGGTGCTATTATAGAAG
>JALWKR010000304.1 GCA_027081375.1 Persephonella sp. | reverse complement strand
CTACGTCTATAACACCAGGAGTGTTTTTAAACAGTTTTTCAATTTCTTTAGCAACAGCTAGCTGACCGTCATAATCAGGTCCATAAACTTCAGCAACAATAGGAGATAAAACAGGTGGTCCTGGAGGTGGTTCAACAACAGCTACATATTTAGCTCCTTCCGACATTGCAATTTTATAAATATCATCTCTTATTCTTTCAGCGATTTCGTGAGACTGAGCCTTTCTCTCATGCTTTCCTATGAGATTTACCTTTATCATTGCATAGTAAGGAGCTTTTCTTAAGTAGTAATGTCTTGCAAGACCGTTAAAGTCAAACGGAGCAGGAACTCCAGCGTATATTACATAGTTATCTACTTCACTTACACCTTTTACATACTCAGCAAGCTTTTTAGAAACCTGATATGTTCTTTCTAACGGAGTGCCTTCAGGCATATCTAGAACTATAAAAAGTTCACTTTTGTTGTCATAAGGAAGCATTTTAACTAGCACTGTTCTATTTACTACAAGCCATGCTGAACCAACTAGAAGAAGTCCCATAAAGAACAGGAATACCCATCTTTTCCATCTACTTAAGAAAAGAGGAAGATAAATCTTTTCATAAAGTTTAGTCATAAATCCTGCTCTTTCTTCTATCTCATGTTCCAGATGCTCTGGTGTTAGTCCTGGTTCATGTTTCATCCATCTAATAGCAAGATATGGAGTAAGGATAAATGCTAGAAGCATAGAGAAGAACATCGCAACGGAAGAGTTAACAGGAATAGGTCTCATATATGGACCCATCATTCCAGTAACAAAAGCCATTGGAAGAAGAGCAACAATAACTGCAAATGTAGCAAGTATTGTAGGGTTTCCTACCTCATCTGTTGCTACAACTGCAGCCTGATCTGGAGGAAGTTTTCTCATTTCAAACCATCTATGGATATTTTCAAGAACAACAATAGAGTTATCAACAAGAATACCAATGGAGAATATTAGAGCAAAGAGAGTAACCCTGTTTAGAGAGTATCCGTACATCTCACTTAGGAATAGAGCAATTGCAAGAGTAACAGGAATAGTAATTGCAACAATAAGAGACTCTCTCCATCCTAATGTAACAGCAATCAGGAGAACAATAGAAAAGGTAGCTATAAGAAGGTGTTCAATTAGTTCATTAGCTTTCTCTGTAGCTGTTTCTCCATAGTTTCTTGTTACTTTTACATGGATATCATCTGGTATAACTTTTCCTTTTAAAAGTTCTAACTTCTCTAATATATCTTCTGCAACAAAAACAGCGTTACTTCCTGTTTTTTTAGCTATGGCTAGTGTTACTGCATTATAAAGTTTTGTTTTATCTCCTTCTCCTTGAACTCCATATCCAAACTGAACGTAGTTAGTAGGTTCCCCTTCTCCTTCGTATATCTTTGCAACATCTTTTAAGTAAATAGGTTTGTTGTTATAAACAGTCACTACAACATTTTTTACATCCTCTATATCTCTTAAGAAAGCATCTGTTCTAACTTTGAATCTGTAGTTATCTTTATCAAACTCC
This sequence comes from Persephonella sp., assembly GCA_027081375.1. Classification (GTDB taxonomy): domain Bacteria; phylum Aquificota; class Aquificia; order Aquificales; family Hydrogenothermaceae; genus JAADDV01. The sequence continues at coordinate 664 of JALWKR010000304.1, read as the reverse complement.
CCTGAAGGAAGAGATACATTTGCCTTTTGTAAGGACTGAACTATCTGAGGAAGCATAACGTGATATGCATTGAGTTTAGCAGTGTCAAACTCAACATATATAGTTTTAGGTTTAGAACCTATAATCATAGTCTCAGATATATTTGTAAGTTGCTTTAGCTCATCTTCAACCTGCTCAACGATTCTTCTTATTTCATAAGAGCTGTGTTTATCACTATAGAAAGTTAGAGCTATAATTGGAACATCATCAATTGATTTTGGTTTTATAATAGGTTGCATAGTGCCTTTAGGCATTCTGTACATATTAGACATAAGCTTACTGTACAGTCTAACAAGAGCATCTTCAGGATCTGAGCCAACATAGAATCTTACTGTTGTAATAGCAAATCCATCTCCAGAGTAAGAGTAAACATATTCAACTCCAGGAATTTCCCACATTATCTTTTCTAAAGGTTTAGCAATTATCTTGTCTATTTCTTTAGCCTGTTTTCCAGGAGCAGGAACCATAATGTCTATCATAGGAACAACAATCTGGGGCTCTTCATCCCTTGGAGTTGTTAAAACTGCAAAAAGCCCTAAAAGTAGCGATGCAAGAACAAGTAAAGGGGTAAGAGGGGAATTTACAAAAGCCTTTGCTATCTTACCAGCTAAACCAAGTTCTCTAT
>JALWKR010000303.1 GCA_027081375.1 Persephonella sp. | reverse complement strand
GCTGTTCATGCCATTACAGCTTCTGCTGTTTACTATGTTTTTAGGGCTTTAGCAAAAGAAGATATTCCAACAAATGCAGGTTGTTTTAGACCAATAGAAGTAATAACAGAAAAAGGAACAATTGTAGACGCAACATTTCCTTCTGCAGTTTCAGCTGGAAATGTTGAAACATCTCAAAGAGTAGTAGATGTAGTCTTAAAAGCTCTCTCAAAAGCTCTTCCTCAAGAGATACCAGCTGCAAGTCAAGGGACAATGAATAACATAACAATAGGAATACAAAGTCCAGAAACAGGAGAATATCTCACATACTATGAAACTATAGGCGGAGGGATGGGAGCTTCAGCTAAAGGAGACGGAGAAAGTGCAATACAATCTCATATGACAAACACTCTAAACACACCTATAGAAGCATTAGAGTTTGAGTATCCTTTGATGGTTACAAAGTACTCAATAAGAAAAAACTCAGGTGGAGAAGGTCTTTACAAAGGTGGAGATGGAATAGTTAGAGAGTTTTTATTTTTAAATGATGCGGAAGTTACTATTATTTCTGAAAGAAGAAAGATAGCACCTTATGGACTTTTTGGAGGAAATTCAGGAGAAACTGGAAGAAATATACATATAAGGGAAAATAAGGAAGAAATTCTGCCAGGTAAATGCCACTTAACAGTAAAAAAGGGAGAAAAGATCAGAATAGAAACTCCTGGCGGCGGAGGATTTGAGAAACCTCAGGATGTTTAAAACTCTAAAGTAAAAAGATTCTTATGTAATTTATAAAAACAGTAAATATAAATTTTCAACTATTTATTCTTTTTTATTCTTTAACAACTTGATTAATCTTTCTAAATCCATTAAATCCATATAGTTCAGATAAAACTTGAATTATTTACATATAAACAAGCTCATTAGTCAGCTTTCTATCCCACTTAGTTCAGATAAAACATCCTGTAAGGTTCAGCATCTCTTTTGCTTGCTGACTTTCTATCCCACTTAGTTCAGATAAAACCCGTTAATTGAGATAAGTAAAAAAATTTTATTTCGGCAAGTAGTTTCGAGGCTTAGCGAGATTTTTAAAATTTTATTAGGTCCTCGCTGGTGAAGGTAATTTGCATCAAACCTTTAGTAATGCGAATATATTTTCTATTATATTCTCGCTAATGCTTGTAAAAAGCCAACTTACGCAGAAATATATTTTCTGTTTAAAATGCAAAACTTAATAGTAACTATTATTATTTAATCTGTTTCCAGAAATAGATTGTTTATGGGATAATCTTATTCTCTTTCCATATAGCCTAAAAAAATTTTATCACAAGAAATTGTCCATATAATTCTTTTCTATTCCTAAAACTTTTTTCTTTATATTCTTTGGATTTTTCACTTCATAAACATAAATGCTGTCTTCGGCGGGGTCTATAACATCATCTACCTCTGCCATACACTTAGCAAGTTTTCCTTCAGAGATTTCCCCTTCAAATGTGGAAAGCTGAGACCAGTAAAGATATTTCTTTAAAATTTTCCTTACTTTATTCAGCCTTTTATCATCCGTTATGTCATAAGTAATTATTACAAACATCTCACCACCACGCTTTAAATGGTTGATAAATTTCATCGTCGATTAAATGCTTTATCAATTTATAACACTCAAACCTTATCAGTTGTCTGTAAGACACTTTTCTCTTTAACTTCCTGTGTTTTATAGTCTTTGCAAGCCTTTCTTCATAAGCTTTTAGAAACTTTTTTCTTCCATTTTCGTTTAAATATGCATAGTTCAGGTCTTTATCAAAATCTTTAATAGTGATTTGACCTGTGTTTATTAACGAAAAAATCAACGGGTCAATGATAAATGGCTTGAAAATTTCTGCGATATCAAGAGAAAGGGAAAATCTTTTTTCCTGCGGTGAGTGAAGATAGCTAATTGTTGGGTCAAGCTGAGTTCTATAAATCTCTGTTAAAACTGTATTATACATTATAGAGTTTCCGAAGCTGATTAATGCATTTATTGGATTATCAGGTGGCCTTTTTTCTCTTTTCTCCATAAAAAAATCTTCATTTTTAATGATTTTATTAAAAAGCTGATAATATCTATCTCTTATATTTCCTTCTATTGCCATCAGTTCTTCTGATGTTTTAGTTTCAAAAATTTTAGGCAGTAAATCTTTTTCTATTTCTTTATAGTCTTCAGGATTTATCCCATTTTTTCTTAAATTTCTTAAAA
>JALWKR010000302.1 GCA_027081375.1 Persephonella sp. | reverse complement strand
GCAGTTTCTACAATATTTCCTAAAGTGCTTTCTGCTATATCAAGAACATTTTTTGCAGAAGTAATGTTTCTGTTGTATGTCTCTATCTCATCAACAAGATGTTCTAATCTCAACGTTCTGACAGTATCTAGGGTATTATCAGAAGGAGATAGTAACTTTTTACCTGATGCAAGCTGTTTTGTATATTTTTCTATTTCTTTTTCTCTTATTCTGTCATGCTTTATAAATGTGTCAAAAAAAGCTATATCAGGTATTCTCATGGCTTCACCATATTCTTAATTTTTGTGTTTTGTTATTAATGATTATCGTAGAATAAAAACTCTTTTTTAGGAAGAAACTACTGCTATAGTTTCTTCCCTAAGTACAGAGACTACAACAAAATGATGTCCTCTATTTTTTTCTAAAACAGACACAGAAATTTTTTTATTTAGAATATCCTTTTTCTCGTGAAGCTCTTCTAGAATATAAACCCAGTCAACATAGATATTTGTAAAAAGCTCTGAAAAAAGAGTATTTGCTAAATAGATATCATCTTCAGTTGATATAGAGAAAAGGAGAGATTTACTTTCTTTGTCATACCTGTAAATTCTAAGCATTGTACTGCACCTTCCTTAAGTATTTCCACTCTCCTTCTCCCTTCTTTATGTATCTTTTATTTTAAAAAATACTTCATCTGCATGATAAGAGCTTCTAACAAGAATTCCACTAAAAACCTCTTTAAATCCTAAAGAGTATCCTATTTCCTCAAACTCTTTAAACTCTTCTTCTGAGTAGTACTTTTTCACAGGTATATGATTTCTCGAAGGCTGTAGATACTGTCCTATGGTAAATATTTCACAGTTGTTATTTACTAAATCTTTCATAACTTCTATAACTTCTTCCTTTTCTTCTCCTAGTCCAACCATTATTCCAGACTTGGATTTTATATCCTTGTCTATCTCTTTTATCCATTTTATAACCTGTAGAGACCTTTTATAATCTCCTCTGTGTCTAACTTTTGGATATAAAGATGGAACAGTCTCAATATTATGATTTATAACATCAGGTTTAGCCTGAGCAACTGTTTCTAAGGCTTTTTTATCTCCTAGAAAATCAGGTATAAGAACCTCTATTGTGCAGTCAGGTTTTTCCTCTCTTATTGCTTTAATAACTTTAGCAAAATGAGAAGCTCCACCATCAGCTAAGTCATCTCTATTTACTGAAGTAATAACAACATGCTTGAGTCCAAGGATTCTAACAGCCTTAGCCACATTTATAGGCTCTGCAGGGTCCAAAGGTTTTGGTCTACCGTGAGAAACATCACAGTAAGGACATGCTCTAGTACATGTATCTCCCATTATCATAAAAGTGGCAGTTTTCCTTCCAAAGCACTCTCCAATATTTGGACATGAAGCTTCTTCGCATACAGTATGAAGATTAAGCATTCTAAGCATAGCTTTCATCTTAGTAACTTCAGGAGTAAGGGGAGATTTCACCTTCGGTTTCATTTTAGCTCCTTGTCCTTGATTGCCTATAAATAATATCAAAAAGCAATTTGATTTATAATATCAAGTTAAAATCTTTCAAACGGATATCAATATGAAGCTTCAATTTAAAAACTCAAAACCCTTTACAGTGGGAGCTGAGCTTGAAGTTCAGCTTGTAGATAGAGAAACATATGCTCTATCAAATAGTTCAAAAATTATTTTTGATAATCTTCCTGAGAAGTTTAAAGATATTGTCCAGCCAGAAGTGTTAACATCAATGGTAGAGATAGTTTCTCCAGTATGTGAAAAACCAGAAGAAGTAATTTCTTATATAAAAGAAGCATTAAAAGAGATAGACAAAATAGGAGAAGATTATGGATTTAGAATATCAGCCCTAGGGACCCATGTTTTTGCAAAAAAGGAGGAAACAGAGATAACAGCAAAAGAAAGATACTTAGAGCTTTTAAAAGAGCTTCAAATTGTTTTAAGACAGTTTCTAATTTACGGTTTTCATGTGCATGTAGGATTTCCCGACAAAGAAAGTGCAGTAAAAGGATACAACCTTATTATTAACTATATTCCTGTTTTTTTAGGTATTTCTACTAGCTCTCCTTTCTTCTACGGAGAGTTTACAGGGTTGAACTCCTACAGAACAAAAATTTTTGAACAGCTGCCTAGAGCAGGTGTGCCTGAGTACTTTGATAATTTTGAGGATTTTGAGAACCTATTTAATGAACTTTACAATG
>JALWKR010000301.1 GCA_027081375.1 Persephonella sp. | reverse complement strand
CAAAAGTTACATTTATGCCTGATGATGAGATATTTGAAACAACAAAGTTTAAGTACGACACAATAGCAAAAAGATGTAGAGAACTAGCATTCCTAAACTCAGGAGTAAGATTTTTAACAGCAGATGAAAGAACAGATATAGAAGAAGAGTTTTTATATCATGAAGGAATAAAAGATTTTGTTAGGGTTTTAAATCAGGCGAAAGACCCTCTATTTGATGAGATTATTTATGTAAAGGGAGAGAAAGATAGAGTTATTGTTGAAGTAGCTTTTCAGTATACAAAGAGCTACAACGAGGTTATAGAGAGTTTCGTTAACAATATTAAAACAGTTGAAGGGGGAACCCACGTAGCAGGCTTTAGGGCTGCTTTAACAAAAGCTATGAATAAAACTCTCTCTGGAATGAGACTTCCAAAAGAGCTAAAAAGTGGGGTAAAAGGGGAAGATTTAAGAGAAGGATTAACAGCTGTGATCTCTGTTAAAGTTCCTGAACCTCAGTTTGAAGGGCAGACAAAAACAAAACTTGGTAATCAAGAAGTTAGAAAGATCGTAGAAACAATAGTTTCTGAGGCTCTCCTTGAGTACTTTGACAAGAAAAAAGACATTGCAGTAAAAATAGCAGAGAAAGCTATAGAGGCTGCTATAGCAAGAGAAGCAGCTAGAAAAGCAAAAGAAGTATCAAGAAGAAAATCTTTCTTGGAGGATACATCTCTTCCAGGAAAGCTTGCAGACTGCTCTGAGACAGACCCAGAAATATGTGAGCTTTTTATTGTTGAAGGGGAGTCTGCAGGAGGTTCTGCAAAGCAGGGAAGAGATAGAAGAACTCAGGCTATACTTCCTCTTAAAGGTAAGATACTTAACGTTGAAAAGGCAAGAATAGATAAGATACTATCCAACGATGAGATTAGATCAATAATAAACGCAATAGGAACTGGGATTGGAATTCCAACAGCTGAAGAAGATGAAGGATTTGATATATCCAAACTTAGATACCACAAGATAATACTTATGGCAGATGCTGATGTTGATGGAGCACATATAACAACTCTTCTACTAACTCTTTTCTACAGGTTTTTCCCTCAGATTATAGAAAATGGCTTTTTATACATAGCTCAGCCACCTTTATACAAACTAAAGAGAGGTCGTTCTGAAATATATGTAAAAGATGATGAAGAGCTTGCAAAGATTGTTGTTGATTTTGCTTCTGACGAAATACAGTTTGAAGGAAGAAATCTATCCAAAATTCAGATAAAGGAACTTGCTAAAAAAGCTAAAGAGTATGGGGAATTAAAAAAGTCTATAACTAAAAAAAGAGATTTAGAAGTAATAAACGCTATTTTGGAGCTTGGATTGTCTGAAGATGACCTTTTAGATGAAAACAAAGTTAAAGGAATAGTAGAAAAACTTTCCCACATGCTTCCTAACTATAACTGTTACTATGAGCACAATCAATTTGAAGGAGATATTGAGATATTCTGTGAGAGAAAAGAGAGATTTGGAAAAGTTATAAACAAGATAGATGATGATTTCCTAACGTCCTATGCTTATAAAAGACTGTCTGAGCTTCAAAAAGAACTAAAATCTATTCTTGGAGAGTTACCTGTAAAAGTAAGTTATAAAACTAGAGAAGTAATGCTAGAAAACTTTGACCAGCTTTACGATATTATCTGGGATGCAGGAATGTATGGAGCTGAGATACAGAGATACAAAGGATTAGGAGAAATGAACCCTGAACAGCTGTGGGAAACAACAATGAACCCTAAAACAAGAAGACTTATGCAGGTAACATTAGAAGATGCAGCCCTTGCTGACGAAGTATTCTCTATTCTTATGGGAGAAAAAGTAGAACCAAGAAAAGAGTTCATAATGAAATATGCTAAAGAAGTTAAAAACCTAGATGTATAGAAATCTTGTTGCGGCTTTTATGCCGCAACAGTTGATTTTTTTGTAAGTATTTTTCCTATATCAAAGTCAGATATTATTCCTACAATTTTTTTCTCACTTAAAGAGTTTACAACAGGGGCCACTTCTATATCATTTTCTATAAGAAGACTTAATGTATCAAACAGTGTAAGTTCAGGAATTACACATACAGGGTTTTTAATCATCACATCTTCAACTTTTAAATCCTCATAACTTCTTGAGCAGGCTTTCACAAGAATGGAATCTGTTATAAGTCCAATAATAACATCATCTTCAACTACTGGAAGAGCTGAAATGTTATATTCCCTTAAAAGCTCCCCAGCTTCTAAGACAGAAGCATCTTTTGTTATAGTTATAACTTCTTTTGTCATAACATCTTTCACTTTGTATTGATTTAGAATCAAAAACTTAAACTCATCATAGTGAGCTGGAGAATCAATTTTGTAGTTAACCTGACTTTTGAATATACTTTTTTCACCTGATAAGAAATGAGATACAGCAACAGCAATTGTTGCAGGAATGAGAAGTTGATATCCTCCTGTTATCTCAGCAACAAGAATAATCGTAGACAAAGGTGCCTTTGCAGCAGCTGCAAAAGTGGAAACCATTCCAACAACGGTAAGGGCTGTTATATTAAATGAGGAAGTATCATGAAAACCCAAAGCTGAAAGGACGTTATAAACAGTTGCTCCAGTTAAACCACCTATAACTAAAGAAGGTCCAAAAACTCCTCCAGAACCTCCTGAACCAAGAGTAAAGGAAAAAGCAAGTAAAACAATAAAAATACTTACAAAAATAAGATAAGGAGAAAGATAATCTAACTTTCCTAGCATTATAAGCTGAAGCCAGCCATAGCTACAACCTATCGCAAGGGGAGTAAGCATTCCCATAAGACCTACAAAAAACCCACCAATTGCAGGTTTAAAAACAGGGTGTACTTCTAGCTGGGAAAATAAATTTTTAACTGTATCTAAAGAAAAAATCATTAAACGGGCTATTATAGAAGTAACTATTCCAAGGATGAAATATGCTATTCCATCTTGTATAGAAAAACCTGAAAAATCAGGGAGTTCTATGTGGAACAATGGAGAAAAGCCTAAAATAGAGGCAACTACCATAAAAGATATAAAAGATGCTATAAAACTTGGAACTAAAGCTTCTGTCTCAAAATCTTTTTTATAAAAAACCTCTGAACTTATGATAGCTCCTGCGAAAGGAGCTTTAAAAACTCCTGCTATACCTGCCCCAAGTCCAACAGCTAAAGCTAAATTTCTTTCCTTATCAGTTAGATTAAAAAGTTTTCCAACAAAAGATCCAATACCTGCTCCAATTAAAGCTATAGGACCTTCTTTTCCTGAAACCCCACCGCTTCCAATGGTAATAGCAGATGTTATAAGCTTCCATATAGATGTTTTTAATCCAAGATATTTCCTGTGATGGAAAGCTTTTATTGCTGCGTCTGTTCCAACTCCTGCTGATTCAGGGGAGAATAGATAAACAAGAATGCCAACTATCAGTCCTCCTAAAGCTGTGATAATAGGAAGCATAAAAAGGTTTCCTATTTCAAACTTATAATCAATTGAACCTCCTTCTCCAAGAGGGAGAGGTTGTTTATAGTGAACAATGTTTTCTAGAAAAATACCTGAGAATAGATGAATGCTTTTTAAGAAAATAACAGCAAATATACCAGCAAAAAGTCCAATAACAATGGGAATAAAAAAAGATTTATATCCTATATCTTTTATTGCAGTTTCATCAAAAATATTTTTAAAAGGGTATTTCAATATTTCCCCACAGCTTCAAACAGTAACTATACAAAATTATACTAAGATAATTCATGTATTTTTTGTTCTATATAAAAATTTCAAATGTATGAAGGTATTAAACACCCTAATGTATAATAGACTAAAAACATTAAAGAGGTATCAGCTTGAATATTGAGATTCCTGATGGAGTTAGGGTTTTTAATAGAAAAGAAACCTATCAGATAGATTTTATTTTAGAGAAAATAGAAGATGTTTTTAGAAAATGGGGATATGAAAAAATTACTTTACCTTCTTTTGAGTATATGCATGTACATGAAAAAGGTATAGGTAAAGATGTTTCAGAAAAAGCTTTTAAACTGGTAGATAGATCTTCAGGAAAAATTCTTTCTTTAAGGGCAGATTTCACTTCTCAGATAGCAAGGTATTTTTCCTCTTTAAAAAGGAAAGTTCTCCCAAAAAGATATTATTACATCGGAAATATATACAGATACGTAGAACCAAAAGCAGGAAACCTTTGGGAAAGACTTCAGGCAGGAATTGAACTTATAGGTTCAGACAAACTAGAAGCTGATGCAGAGATTATAGCAATAGCTTACAATTCCTTAACAGCTCTTGGTATAGATGGTTTTCAGATAGATATAAACAGCACACAGCTTTTTACCAGTTTAAAAAACATTTTAAATCTAGATAAAGATAAATATCTTCAATTTATGGAGCATATAAAAAATAGGGAAGTTTTTAACCTTGAGAAATTCTGCGAAGAAAATAATATAGAAGGAGTTTTAAAAGAGTTTATTGTAAATATACCTAACTATCAGGGAGATATAGACTTAGTTGTTTCTTTAAAGGAAAAGACAGAGGACATACCTGAAATAAATTCTGTATTGGAAGAGCTAGAGAGTATTTATTTTATACTTTCCCTATATGGAGTTTCTAATATAAGATTTGATTTAGGGGAACCAAAAGAGTTTTCATACTATACAGGAATAATATTTGAAGTATTTGTAAAAGGTTTCTCTAAACCTTTAGCTCAAGGGGGAAGATACGATAATCTTATTTCTAAATATAATGGAAACTATCCTGCAACAGGTTTCGCTTTTGATATTTTAAACATATGGGAATATGGAAATAAAATAAATATCCTCCCTAAAAAGAAAGAGAAAGATTACTTTATCATTGACCTTTCAGAAAATAAGGAAGTAGCTTTAAAACTTGCTCGTATTCTTAGGGAAAAAGGCTACACTGTTTCCAGAGATATTTCCTACGAAGATTATCAAACTTCTGTAAAATCAGCATTAGAAGAAGGTTTCAAGAATATTATAGTAATTGGACTGGACAAAGATAAAGAAAGTATATATATTTTCACATCTACACAGGAAGAGAAAATCAAAATTAAAGATTTTATTGAAAAAGTGTAGTAATATAGAAGCCAACTTTAATTTAATTATTTTTATAAAGGAGTTTTTTCATGAAAGCTACAAGTAACAAAGTTGTAACGTTTCACTACACATTAAGAGACAAAGAGACAGGTGAAGTCCTTGACAGCAGTCAGGCTTACGGACAACCTTTAGCAGTTCTCTTTGGAGCTCAAAACATCATTCCAGGACTTGAAAAGAGAATGGAAGGAATGGAACCAGGAGAAAAGAAAACCATAGAAGTTCCAGCTGCTGAGGCTTATGGAGAAAAAGATCCTAACCTTATTCAGCAAGCACCTAGAGAGTATTTTCAAGGTGTTGAATTAGAAAAAGGTCTTCCTCTTCAAGCTCAAACACCTGAAGGTCAGATAATTAATATGATAGTGGTAGATTTTGATGATAATACTGTTACAGTTGACATGAACCATCCTTTAGCAGGAAAAGATCTTGTTTTTGATGTTGAGGTTGTAGATGTTAGAGACGCTACATTAGAAGAGATTAAACACGGCCACGTTCACGAAGAAGGTCAGCATCACCATTAAATAAAAAGGGCTCGTATATGAGCCCTTTTATAACTCCCAAAGTTTCATTGCTTTTCTAACTTCTTTCATTGTGTCTTCTGCTATATTCCTAGCAGCAATAGTTCCATCTATAAAGACTTTTTCATACTTATCTATATCTTTTTCTATCTCTTTTCTTTTTTCTCTAATAGGTTCTAAAAAGTTGTTTAAATTTTCTGATAGTATCTTTTTACACTCAACACATCCTATCTCAGCTTTTCTGCATTTTATATCAATATCTTTTCTTGTTTCTTCATCTGTAAAGATTTTGTGGTAGTCAAAAACAATACAAACTTCAGGATTTCCTGGGTCTGTTTTTCTTACTCTTTGAGGATCTGTTTTCATCTCTAATACTTTCTTTTCAACTGTTTCTCTATCATCTGATAGATATATAGCATTATTGTAAGATTTAGACATTTTTCTTCCGTCTATTCCAGGAAGCTTAGCTTCTTCTGTAAGTAGAGCTTTCGGTTCAGGGAAGATAGGTTCATAGAGATTGTTAAATCTTCTTGCAATTTCTCTTGTAAGTTCAATATGGGGAAGCTGGTCTTCTCCTACAGGAACAGCATCAGCTTTATAAATAAGTATGTCTGCTGCCTGTAAAACAGGATATGCAAGAAATCCTAGCGTATCTATATCTTTGCCAACATCTCCTTCTTCAAGGTTTTTTATAACTTCTTCAACAATCTTTTTCTGAATTCCAAATTTTAAGAGAACTTCTTTAAGCCATTTAAAAGCTATTCCTTTTTGATTATAAAAAGCCCTATAGAAAGCTTCCCTTAAGTATTCCTCAAATATCTTTGATTTCTGCTTTCCTGTTGCTTTTTCTAAAGCTTCATCAAATGGTTCAGGTGGAGGAGTTAAGATAATCTTTATCTGTTTTCCTGCTAGAAAATCTTTTAAATACTGGTAGTAAAGATTAAACTTTAAATCTTTATAGGACGGATTAAGCTCTAACCAGCTTTTTGGAGTAATCATTGAAAAAAGCAATGCTAACTCTGCATGCTGTTTAACTCCCGATTGAACAAAAAGAGTAGCTTTTTCAGGGTCTATTCCACAGGCAAGCCAATCTATCATCATTTGCCTAATATTTTCTTTTAAACTTTCTGTTTCTTTATATTTATTTGTTAAAGCATGCCAATCTGCTATAAAAAACTTACAGTCGTATTTATCTTGAAGTTCAAGCCAGTTCTTTATAACTCCAAAATAGTGCCCAAGATGAAGTTTTCCTGTTGGTCTCATTCCGCTAAGAATTTTCATTAAGTATCCTCCGTTTATTGTTTATTTGATGAGTTTGAGCTTATTTTCATTCCCATAAAAACTGCTATTACTACAACAAGTAAAAATATGATAATAATAAGAGCTAATTTCATTTTTTATTCCCCATAAGATTTTAGAATTTTAACTATATTATTTTATAATATCCACAGATATATTAGGTTAATAAAAACTAACTTTAATGGAGGAAGAGATGGAAACTACATGGTGGGATTTAATAGGAATAGTTTTCTTTACATTTATGGTTATTACAGTTGGTTTAATTTGGGGATTAGCTATTAAAGCTAGTTATAACGAAGAAAGAGAAAAACAAAAGAAACAGCAAGAAGCTCAGGCTAAAAAACAGGAAGTACAAGGGCAAGAACAATGAAAAAGGAAAGGAACTGGCCTTTTATTATAATTACTGGAGTTGGGATATTTGCTACTCTTATTTTTATCTTTATTTTTGTTCAAAATATGGCTATAAATACTGCTAAAAGTTCTGTTCTTTTAGAAAAAGCATATCCTCATATTAAACCTCAGGAGTATCTTAATCATTTAAAGGTAAAAGCTAAAAAAAATAATCTGAGGATTGTAGAACTTAGGCAGGATAGAGGTTACTTCCTTGTTCAGCTTATTAACGATAAAAAGTTAGATGAAGTTTTAGCTATTTCTCCTCAAGTAGCTCCTTTGGCGATTATAAACCTTGTTATATATGATTTAGGGGATGGAACTGCTATTATTGGAAATAATCCATATATCTGGGATATTGTTTATCCTAGTTCTGTTATTGATGACATGGCTGAAAGTTTTTCAAATGAAATATCTGATATCCTTGACAGTATATATTGGGATATAAAGAAGGAAAAACAGATGTTAAAGTGACACCTAAGCGGTGTCACTTTTCTTCTGGAATAACTTTTGCGTCGTAGTATACATAATCTCCATAAGATGGAATTTCAAAATAAACTTTTCCAAGTTTTTTCTCATTTTTATTTAAAACTCCATCTAAATTAAGGTCTAAGTATCCATATCCAAATCTATAAGGTCTTACCTTATTTTCATATGTTCCTCTAGCTGTAGTAAGTTTTTCTACCTTTAAAAATCTTTTTACAAGTTTCCCACAGCTATAAAACTCAACAACCCCGTTATCAAATCCTAGTGTTGTTTCAATAGTTCTTCCTATAAGATTTAATCTTTCAGGGGCAAAAAATAATCTATATGCAACAAATAATCCAAAGAAAATGACAATAATAAAACCTAAAGCTATTAGAATACTTTTTAAACTCATGTAAAATCCTCCTTTGTTTAGTTTCAAAAATAAGAATATATAACAGAGTTTCGTTTATCAAATTTACAGAAATAAAACACTGTTTGATTTTTTACAAAGAATAAATTACAATTTTGTTGTCTTAAAATTCTAAGGAGTAGCAATGGCTAATAGGTTATATAAAAATTCAAATACGATAGACCTAGCAGTTGCTACTTCATTTATTTATTCTCTTATTTCGCAATCAAAATAAATCCTATAAAAGGAGGTTGTTTTATGGCTAAATTTAACATTGTATGGACAAAAGTTGACGAAGCGCCGCAGCTTGCAAGCTATTCGCTCTTACCTATTATGAGAGCTTTCACAAAAGACGCAAACATTGGTATTGAAGTAAGAGATATTTCCCTTGCAGGAAGAATTCTTGCACAATTCCCAGACCTTCTTCCTGAAGATAAAAGAGTTCCAGATGACCTTGCATATCTTGGTGAACTTGTTTGGAAACCAGAAGCAAACATAATGAAACTTCCTAACATCTCTGCATCTGTTCCACAGCTTAAAGAAGCTATTGCAGAGCTTCAAAAACAAGGATATCCATTACCAGATTATCCAGAAAATCCTCAAACAGAGGAAGAGAAAAAAATTAAAGAAAGATATGACAGATGTGTTGGTTCTGTAGTTAACCCAGTTCTCAGACAGGGTAACTCAGACAGAAGACTTGCAAAATCTGTTAAAGAGTATGCTAAAAAGCACCCACATAAACTAAGAGATGTTTCTCCTCACTCAAAATCACACGTTGCTCATATGAAAACAGGTGATTTTTATGAGCATGAAAAATCTGTAATTATCCAGAAAGACACAAAAATCAAATATATCTTTGAAGATGAAAACGGAAATCAAACTGTTTTAAAAGAAGTAGAAGTTGGAAAAGGTGATGTTGTTGATGGAACATACATGGACAGAAGCAAACTCAGAAAATACTTTGAAGAGGTTATAAACACAGCTAAAGAAGAAGATATCCTTTTCTCTCTCCACGTAAAAGCTACAATGATGAGGGTTTCTGACCCTGTTATCTTCGGAGATGCTATCAGAGTTTACTATGCAAAACTGTTTGAAAGACATGCTGACACATTAGAGAAACTTGGATGGAAACCAGAATTTGGTATGCAGGAGCTTGAAAACAGACTTGAGCAACTTCCAGAGGAAGAAAGAGAGGCTATCAAGAAAACAATAGAAGAAATCTATCAGGAAAGACCAAGAATGTATATGGTTGATTCAGACAAAGGAATAACAAACCTCCACATGCCAAACGACGTTATTATTGACGCATCAGTTCCAGCTGTGATTAAAAATGGTCTTAAAGGATGGGGACCATCTGGAGAAGTTGATGATGTAGTTCTCTCTATCCCAGACAGGTCTTATGCAACTATGTACAAAGAAATCGTTGAAGACATAAAAGCAAGAGGACAGTTTGACCCAACAAAAATAGGAACTGTTCAGAACGTTGGTCTTATGGCTATG
>JALWKR010000300.1 GCA_027081375.1 Persephonella sp. | reverse complement strand
TAAACAGGCATAGTTATCCCTTTAAGAGCAGGTTTATCAGAACCAGCATACCAGAAGTAAAGATCATTAACTTTTATCTTTTCTTTTTCAGGCATTAGAGCCTCCGTAATTAAAAGAGTTGTGTTTAGGGACTTTTAATATACCAAATTTTAGGATAGTTTTTTATAAAAATATAAAAAAGGGAGTAAATATGTACATAACAGAAAAAAGGCTTCAAAAAATAAGATCTGTTTTGGAAAAAAGGCAAAAAGATTTACAAATTTTTACAGATAATGTAAAAAACCAGCACAATTTTTCTGCTATTTTAAGAACCTGCGATGCTGTAGGGGTTTTGTACCTTTACTATAGATTTTTAGGAACAGGAGAACTAATAAATGAAGAAATAACAATGGGTTCTCATAAATGGGTTATCCATGAAGAGATAAAAGATATAGATACTTTCTTTAATAGGAAAAAGGAAGAAGGTTTTCAAATTTTAGCTACATATCTTTCAAAAGATAGTATAGATTTCAGAGATGTAGACTATACAAAACCTACATTAATAGTTGTAGGAAATGAAGTACAGGGAGTTAGTGAGGAAGTCTTAAAGTATGCTGACAAACAAATAATAATACCAATGTATGGAATGGCTCAAAGTCTAAATGTGTCTGTAGCAACAGGAGTAATACTCTATGAAGCTCAAAGGCAGAGAAGCTTAAAAGGTATGTATGATAAGCCTTCTTTGTCTCAGGATGAGATAGAAAAGATAATAAAAAAATGGTCTACAGAAGAGGTTATAAAACAAAAGAAAAAAGAAAGTGCTATGTATAGATTTTTACAAAGGCAAAAGGAGAAAAAAGGATGAAAAAGGATTGTATATTTTGTAATCTAGAGGACAAAGAAATAATTGCCAAAAATCAGTATTGCTATGCAATCTTTGACAAATTCCCAGTATCAAAAGGTCATACATTAATTATTCCTTTTAGACATGTTGAAACATTTTTTGATGCATCAAAAGAAGAAAAATTTGCAATTATAGAGTTAATAGATGAAATAAAAGAAATCCTTGATAGAAGATATTCTCCTGATGGCTATAACATAGGAGTAAATGTTGGAAAAGCAGCAGGACAAACAATTATGCATCTTCATATTCATGTAATTCCGAGATATAAAGGAGATGTTGAAGATCCTACAGGTGGGGTAAGGGGAGTTATACCAGATAAAAAAATATATTAGAAAAATATGATTTTTATCAATCAAATATCTGAAAGGTAATACTAATGTTATATAATCAAGATATCTCATAAAACTAACCGAGGCTTTTAATGTATAGACTAGCTTGGCTTGTATTATTTATTCTACTGTTATCATTTTCTTCTTTTGCTTCAAAAACAGATCAAAATAATTGCCTCAAATGCCATAAAGGGATTGAGTCTATTCGTCCTTACGATTCTAAAATGATGAAAGAGATTTTTAAAGTTGCTGAAAAAGCAGGATATCCCAAGAATGATTGTATTGTCTGCCACGGTGGAAATCCAGAGGCAAAAGAAAAAGAAAGAGCCCACTCAGGAACAGTAAAGGCTTTTATAAAAGGGATAGAAGAAGACGGCAGGATTGTAAAAGGTCCCCAGGATTTTTATCCTGACCCAGGTTCACCATGGATAAATCAGTATACATGTGGAATGTGCCATGAAGAACAGGTAAAAGCTCAGTATACATCTTTAATGTTCACAGAAGCAGGAAAGATACAAGGTTCTTTATGGGGATTTGGTGGACTTGAAGGATATATGCACAAGTACGGAAACTATGATGTTTCGGAAAATAATATCCATAAAAAGATGGGAACAGATATATACAACAAGTACGTAGAAGAGCTTAAGAAAAAAGAGCCTCAAGTATTTCCTAAAAAGATGAAAACACTTCCCCCTGCACCAACAGCAGAAGAAGTTGAGAAAAATCCACAGCTTGCTGTTTATACATATCTAAGGCAGGAATGTTTAAGATGCCATACAGGAAACAAAGGAAGACAAAAAAGAGGTGATTACAGAGGTATGGGATGTTCCGCCTGCCACATCCCATACTCAAATGAAGGTTTTTACGAAGGAAACGACCTAACTATTCCAAAAGACAAAAGAGGATTTTTACTTGTTCACTCTATACAGGCTACAAGGGACACAAAAGTTAAAGTCCACGGTATAGAGTACTCTGGAATTCCTGTTGAAACCTGTACCACATGCCATGACAGAGG